>NZ_DURI01000239.1 GCF_012837295.1 Corynebacterium sp.
CGCAATCGCAAGCTGTATAGTTGGCGGCTGCTCCGCAGGCGGCGGCGTCGGCGGCGTGCCGGGAGTCCTGCGTGCTGACCGTGTTCGTCATGCGAAGCAGTCTAGCCCCGTCCCGCTTTACGACGGTCCGCGCCCACCTCGTCCGGCCCATATCCCCGCCCCGCCCACCCGATTCGCCAGCTGCACCTGCCTGGCCCGCCGCACCCGACTCGCCCACTTGACCCGACTGACTCGCCGTCACCACGCGCGATACCTCTCCCGTCGGCACAGATAGACGTCCAGTGGACAGAAAGAGGTGGATGACCACGTCTTCTGTCCACTGGACGTCTTTCTGGCGAAGGTGGGGGAGATCCTCGCGCGGAAACACCGCGATCCGGTTCTCAGATGCCCCGGTGGGCGCCCCGATTGCCGAACCGGCGCCATGATCCCGCCAGATACCGACGTTTCGGCCAGATACTCACGTTCAAACGTGAGTATCTGGCCGAAACGTCGGTATCTGCGCGGTGGAGCGTGCGGTGGTGCGTGCGGTGGGCTCGCCGGCCGCCGAACGACGCTGAAACCCGCCCCAAACGCCAAATCCCGAGCCCGGAAACGCCGAAACCCGGCCCCGGAAACGCCGAAACCCGGCCACCCACCCATTCGGGAAGGTGACCGGGTCACGGTCGAGGCTCCGGGGAGACCCCACCGCAGGCCGACCACGCGGGGCCGGCCGTCGCGGACTAGAGCTCCAGGTCGGACTCGAAGTTCGCGACCTGCAGACGGTCGACGACGGTGGTCATGAAGCGACCGGCGTCGGCGCCGTCGATGAGGCGGTGATCGTAGGTCATGGGCAGGTACGCCATCGCGCGGATGCCGATCGCGTCGTTGCCGTTCTCCGTCACCACGACGGCGCGCTTCTTGATCACGCCGGTGCCGACCATCGCGCCCTGCGGCGGGACGAGGATCGGGGTATCGGAGAGCGCGCCCTCCGAACCGATGTTGGTGATGGTGAACGTGCCGCCGGACAGGTCGTTCGGCTTGAGCTTGTTGTTGCGCGCGCGGTCGGCGATGTCGACGATCGCGGCGGCGAGCTCCGGCAGGGACATGTCCTGGGCATCGTGGATGACCGGGGAGAGCAGGCCACGCTCGGTGTCCACGGCGATGCCGAGGTTCACCTTCTCGTGGTACGTGATCTCCTTCTTGCCCTCATCCCACGACGCGTTGACGTTCGGGTGGGAGACCAGGGCCTCGACCATGGCCTTGGCGAAGAACGGCAGGAACGTGAGCTTCACGCCGTGCTTCTCCTCGAACGCGGCCTTCTTCTCGGCGCGCAGGTCCCAGACCTCGGTCATGTCGGCCTCGTGCAGCTGGGTGAGCTGCGCGGAGGTCTGCAGGGACTCGAGGGTCTTCGCCGCGGTGATTTCGCGGATGCGGTTGACGCGCTGGGTGGTGCCGCGCAGGTCGGCCAGCTCGGGGCGGACGCCCTTCGTGGACCAGTTGGAGGAAGCCGGCTCGTCGCCCTTCGACGCCTCGGTGCCGCCCTCGGCGGCCTTGAGCACGTCCTGCTTGCGGATGCGGCCGCCGATGCCCGAGCCCTCGACCTTGGTCAGGTCGACGCCGTGCTTGTCGGCGAGCTTGCGCACCAGGGGAGTGACGTACGGGACGTCGGCGTTGCCGGAGGTGTCCTTCTTGGGCTCCTCCTTCTTCGGCGCGTCCTGCTTGGGCGCGGCCTTCTCCGCCTTCTCCTCCTTCTTGGGCTCGGCCTTCTTCTCTTCCTTCTTCGGCTCCGGCTTCTTCGGGGCCTCGTCCTTCTCCGGCGCGGCCTTCTTCTCGGCCTCGGCCTCGGCGGCCTCGACCTCGGCATCGCCGGAGGCGGCGTCGGCGTCGCCCACGCGGGCGATGACGGCGCCCACGTCGACGGTGTCGTCGACGTCGAAGAGGACCTCGATCAGGGTGCCGGCGACCGGCGACGGGATCTCGGTGTCGACCTTGTCGGTGGAGACCTCGAGCAGCGGCTCGTCGACCTCGACGGTGTCGCCGACCTCCTTGAGCCACTGGGTGATGGTGCCCTCGGTGACGGACTCGCCCAGCTCCGGCATCTCGACGTCGGACGCCTTGCCGCCGCCGGAACCGCCGGACTTCTTCGGCTTCTCCTCGGCCTCGGCGTCGTCGTCCTCCGCCTCGTCGACGGTGTCGTTCTCGTCCTTGGACTCGGCCTCCTCGATGGCCTCCTCCGACGGGACGTCCTCGTCCTCGTCATCGGAGCCGGCATCGTCGGAGCCGGCGGCGTCGGCGTCGCCGATGCGCGCGATGACCGCACCGACGTCGACGGTGTCGTCGACCTCGGCGAGGACCTCGACCAGGGTGCCGGCGACCGGCGACGGGATCTCCGTGTCCAC
Organism: Corynebacterium sp.; assembly: GCF_012837295.1. Taxonomy (GTDB): domain Bacteria; phylum Actinomycetota; class Actinomycetes; order Mycobacteriales; family Mycobacteriaceae; genus Corynebacterium. The sequence goes on from NZ_DURI01000239.1 coordinate 2,379, forward strand.
CTTGTCGGTGGAAACCTCGAGCAGCGGCTCGTCGACCTCGACGGTGTCGCCGACCTCCTTGAGCCACTGGGTGATGGTGCCCTCGGTGACGGACTCGCCCAGCTCCGGCATCTCGACGTCGGTGGCCTTGCCGCCGCCGGAACCGCCGGACTTCTTCGGCTTCTCGTCCTTCTCCTCGGACTTCTCGGTCTCCTCGGCCTCGACCTCTTCGGCCTCTTCCTCGGCCTCGGCGTCAGCGTCGGAATCGTCGGAACCGGAGTCGGAGGACTCGCCCTCGTCGCCGATCTTCGCGATGACCGCGCCCACGTCGACGGTGTCGTCTTCCTCGGCGAGGATCTCGAGCAGCACGCCGGCGACCGGCGACGGAATCTCCGTGTCCACCTTGTCGGTGGAAACCTCCAGCAAGGGCTCGTCGACCTCGACGGTGTCGCCGACCTTCTTCAGCCAGGTGGTAATCGTGCCCTCGGTGACGGATTCGCCCAGTTCGGGCATCTCAACAGAGGTCGCCATGTGTGCTCTCCTCGACAATCGCTCAATAGTTGGTGATCACGAACTAGGGTACCGTTTCGCAAACTCTCCCGCTTACGCGGTACGCCCGACGCGCCGGTTGCCCGTGCGTC
>NZ_DURI01000240.1 GCF_012837295.1 Corynebacterium sp.
GCATTTGCACATGCCCACTCACTCACAAATTTCGTCGTATTCGTTCTGTCGGCGCATTCGTGCATTCCGAAGCACTCTTAGCCGTCCGTACGTCCGCGTTTCTCGTGATGCCATCGATGGTAGGTCGACGGCGGCCACTACAATCGGCGTCCATGACTATCATCGCCGCCGCAGATGGCTCGGCCCTCGGCAATCCCGGCCCGGCTGGCTGGTCCTGGTACATCGACGACGACACATGGGCGGCCGGCGGATGGAAGAAGAGCACCAACAACCGCGGTGAGCTCATGGCGGTCGCGGATCTGCTCGCGTCCACGTCTCATCGTGCCGATGAGGAACTCCGGATTCTCTGCGACTCCCAGTACGTGATCAATTCGGTGACCAAGTGGATGCCCGGCTGGAAGAAGAAGGGCTGGAAGAAGCGCGACGGCAAGCCCGTCCTCAACGTGGACATCCTGTCCGTCATCGACCAGCTGATGCAGGGCCGCAACGTCCGCTTCGAGTGGGTCAAGGGTCATGCGGGCCACGATATGAACGAGGCCGCCGACGAGCGGGCCCGCGCTGCGGCCACGTCCTTCCAATCCGGTGAACCCGCCAACGAGGGCCCGGGATTCCCCGGCGCCACCCAAAGCGCCGAACTGATCATGGCGGGTACGGCCCCCGTTGCCGATTCCGTCGCTTCGGGCGGGGAGGCGCCCAAGAAGTCCGCGGGGTCGTCGTCAAGCAAAGCGAGCACGGCTGACGCCCAGGCCGGGCTCTTCGATGTGGCGGCGGATCCGATTGCGGAGGCGGTCGCGAAGGTTCGCACGGCGCAGGGGACGCTGGTTCGCGCGGCCGGCAAGGCTCGCGACGGCGATGACGCGCGGTTGGAGTTCCTGACCAGGCGTGCGGTGATCGTGCCCGCGGAGAAGGACGAGGCGTTTCCCGCGGACTTCTCGGTTCCGAGACCGGAGGTGACGGTCGTGGGCGCCACCGGCGTCGCGGTGACCCGGGGCCGTGGCTGGACGACGACGTCCACGTGGGACGTGTCCGGCGATCCGGTGCTCGTCGCGCACCATTGTTCCGCGCGGGCTTGAACGGCGCCCCGGTCCCCGGCTGGTAGCCTGGGCCGTTGAATGCGGTGACGGAATGCGCTGAGGCGCGGCCCGAATCGACCGCTCTATTCGTCTATATCCGACTTTTTCCCTGCTCTTTCGCCGCAGGCCGCCCCGAACGGGCGCTGCGCCGGCGAGGAGCGACGATTGCGTGAGGAGCTTCCAACACATGGCCGAGAACGAAGGTTCGCGTCCCGACGGAGAGCGTCGCGGAGGCCAGGGCGGACGCCCCGGTGGATTCCGGGGCGGCCGCGGCGGTGGACGTCCGGGTGGACGAGGCCAGGGGGGTCACGGCGGTCAGGGCGGTCGTGGTGGCCGAGGCGGTTACGGAGGCCAGGGTGGCCAGGGTGGCCGTCGTTGGGAGAGCCGGGACGGTGGCGATGATCGACGTAATGATCGTCGTGACGACCGCCGCGATGATCGCGGCGGTCAGCGCGGGGAGCGCCGCGAGTGGCGCCGCGACGACCGTCGTGACGACCGCGGCGGCCAGCGTGGCGACCGCCGCGAGTGGCGTCGCGATGATCGACGCGACGGTGGCCCCCGCGGCGACCGTCGGGATGATCGGCGCGATGACCGCCGTGGTGGCGGCCCCCGCGGTGATCGCCGCGATGACCGTCGGGGCGGTCCCGGCGGTCCGAAGCGCCACTCCAACCGCGGCGGCCGTTTCCAGGACGAGCAAAAGCGCGCGCCGCGCACCGGCCCGCAGCGCCCCGGTTTCCGCGAGGAGCGCATCGTCGCCCGTCAGAACGAGCCCTCGATTCCCGAGGACGTCACGCCCGACGAGCTCGACCCGTCGGTTCGCCAGGACCTGAAGAGCCTGGCCAAGGACAATGCCGACATGGTCGCCCGCCACATGATCATGGCCGCGACGCTGATGGCCGACGACCCGAAGCTGGCGCTGCGCCACGCGCGCGCCGCGAAGGACCGCGCCGGCCGCGTGGGCGTGGTCCGCGAGACCAACGGCGTCGCCGCGTACCACGCCGGCGAGTGGAAGGAAGCTCTCGCCGAGCTGCGCGCCGCACGCCGCATTTCCGGTGGCGCCGGCCTGCTGGCCGTCATGGCCGACTGCGAGCGCGGCCTGGGCCGCCCGGAGAAGGCGATCGAGCTGGGCCGTTCCGACGAGGTTCGTTCGCTTGACGACGAGTCCCGAACCGAATTGGCGATCGTCGTCGCCGGCGCCCGCCGCGACATGGGCGACCTGGATTCGGCGATCATCGAGTTGGAGGCGCAGAACCTCGACCCGAACCGCACCGACTTCGAGGGCGCCCGCCTGTTCTACGCCTACGCCGATGCGTTGGCCGCCGCGGGCCGCACGGACGAGGCCCGCGAGTGGTTCGGCCGCTCGGCCGACCTCGACCCGGACGAGCTGCTCGACGCCCGCGATCGCGCCGCCGAGCTCTAAGGCGCTTCGGCTCCTTTTGGCTTTCGCCTTCTGCTCCTTCTTCTGATCCCCTTTTCCTTCCCCGCACCATCCCCCACAGATTGGACCGACGCTTTTCATGGGCACCGAACTGCTCGCCGGACGTTACGACGCCGCACTGCTGGATCTCGACGGCACCATCTACGAGGGCGGCCGCGCCGTCCCCGGTGCGCTGGAGGGGCTGACGGAGGCGGGGCTGCCGATGCTGTTCGTCACGAACAACGCGTCGCGCGCCCCGGAGACCGTCGCCGATCAGCTGCGTTCCCTCGGGTACGACTGCACGGCGGATGACGTGATGACGTCCGCGCAGGCCGCCATCGAGATGGCCGCCGACATCATCCCGGCCGGTGCGAAGGTGCTGGTGCTGGGTGCGCAGTCGTTCCGCGATCTGGCGACCGACGCCGGCTACGAACTGGTCGATTCCGCCGACGACGAGCCCGCGGCAGTGTTCCAGGGCCACAATCCCGGCACCAACTGGGCGATGATGTCGGAGGCCGCGCTCGCCATCGCGCGCGGCGCGACCTACCTCGCCTCCAATCTGGACACCACGTTGCCCACCGAGCGGGGCCTGCTCGTGGGCAACGGCTCGATGGTCGCCGCGATCGTGTCGGCCACCGGCGTCGAGCCGCGCAGCGCCGGCAAGCCGCTGCCGCCGATGTTCCACCGCGGGGCCGCCCGCCTCGGTTCGGAGCGGCCCATCGTCATCGGCGACCGCCTCAACACCGACATCGCCGGCGGCAACGCCGCGGGCTACGACACCCTGATGACGGTCACCGGCATTTCCGGCCACCACGAGACCCTGTCGGCGATCCCGGAGGAGCGCCCGACGCTCATCGGCGCCGACATGTCCGCGCTCGTGTCCCCGGCCGCCGATGCCGAGCCGCGCCCGCAGGCGGGGTTCACCGCCGAGCGCGACGCGGAGGATCCGGGCGTGATCGTCATCGGCGGCGGCGACGCCTCCGACGCTCGCCTGTCGGATCCGGCCCGCGCAGCCGTCGCCGCGCTGCTCACCGCCGCCTCGGCCGCATGGTTCGACGCCGACGGGGCGCCGTCCACCGCGCCGGTCACCGGCGTGCGCACGACCTCGGAC
>NZ_DURI01000031.1 GCF_012837295.1 Corynebacterium sp.
CCGCGACGGTGGTGGATTGGACGCACCTGAAGGTCTCCGGCGAGGACCCGCAGATGGTCGTCGTCGACGATCCCTTCGCCACCGCCGACGCGGAGGTCGATGCGTTGGTCGCGCACCTGGAGTCGCTCGGAACCACCTCCGACGGAGCAGCCACCGAAGGAACCACCGAGGAAACCACCGAAGGAACCACCGAAGGGAACGCCGGATGAACGCAGCGCCCCGACCCGCGGATGGGGATGCCCGGTACTCGGCCGTCCGCATCCGGCGCGTGAGCCTGCTGGCCGCGTTGGCCGATGATCCTGCGGGGTTGCGCGAGGACTGGATCCTGCGCACCGTCCGCGGGTACAACACCGTCAGCGAAGAATCGGCCGCGCGATACCTGCGCGACGACGTCCCCGCTCTCGCCGCCGCCGGCATCCGCGTCGAGTGGGACGCCAGGAACGGCACCCTGACCCTCGACCGGTCGTCGTTCCGCACCGATGATCCGGGCTTCACCGAGGAGGAATCCGAAGCCCTGGCCATGGCGTCGCTGGTGGCCTTCGACGACGATTCGCTCAAGGACCTGACCACCGGCGCGTGGGCGAAATTGGCGCCGATCGCGCGCCGCTCGAACCTCGCCGACGACCGCGGCACCGTCATCTTCGGCGACCGGGTCAGCCTCGACGGCGCCCAGTTCGCCGACCTCACCCGCGCCATCCAGCCGCCGCGCAAACGCGTGGAGTTCTACTTCGCGCCGCAGCTGTTCGCCGAAGAGGTCCTGCGCACCATCGAGCCGTGGGCGATCGTCAACCTCAAGGGCCGCTGGTACGTCGTCGGCCACGATGTCGACCGGGAAGACGTGCGGACGTACCGCATGACCCGCATGGTCGACGTCACCGTCACCGACGCCGACGCCACGCGGCCGATTCCCGCGGAGAATCTTCAGGACATCGCGGAACGCTCGCTGAACAGGGGAGCGGCGCCGGTCACCGCCGTCGTGAAGCTCGCCGACGGCGCGGACCCGCGGGCGTGCGCCGACGTGCTGGCCTCCGCCCGCGATCTCGGCGACGGGACCTGGGAAATAGGGCCGGCGACCACCGCCGAACTGGTCGACGCCGGATTGGAGCACGCCGGCGATCTGATCGTTATCAAGCCGAAGGACGTGCGCGACCGCATCGTGGAAACGCTGCGCGCCGTCGTCGCGGCAGACGATGAAGCCGACGACGCAACGCCGAATGGGGAGGAGCGCCGATGAGCGACAAGGACGTGCCCGAACTGTCCTGGCTGCGGACGCTGACGCTGGTGCCGTACTTCGCCGACGAACGGCAACTGACCGAGGCCTCCGTGGACCTGGGCATCGAATATCGGCAGTTGCGCGAGGCGCTGGACTTCCTGGCGCAACTGGAGATGCCGGGGCTGCCCGGCACGGCCGCGTTCGAGGTGCGGATCAAGGGGCTCTCGGCGCGGGTCACGCCGGCGGCCGAGCTGCTCGCCGAGCCACTCCAGTTGGCTCCCGAAGAACTGTCGGCGATGCTTCTGACGCTGGAAACCCTCGAATCGTCGCCGATGCAGCGCGACCCGGACATCGCGCGGTCTGCTGCAGCGAAACTGCGCGCCGGTGCGACCGGCCGCGCCGCCGTGGCCGACACGACGCCGCACGCGACCGTGGACTTGGCCCATGCGGAGATCCTCGCCACCGTGCGCGAGGCGATCGCCGAGCGGAAGGTCCTCGAACTCGACTATCGCTCGGCGTCGGGGGAACGGGGCGTGCGCCGCGTCGACCCGGTGACCCTGGTGATGATCGAGGACGACCCCTATCTCAAGGCGGTCGACCGCGTCGATGACGGAAGCGGCGCCGGCGAGACCGTCGTCAAGTCCTTCCGAATCGACCGGATGCTCGCGGCCGCGAAAACCGGCGAGTACGCCCGGTGGCACGACGCGCCGGAGTTCGACGCGAACGATCCCCACGGATTCCTCCGCGACGGCGGTGCATGGGCCGCCGTGGAGGTCAGAGCCGATTCGACGTGGGTCGCCGAATACGACCCCGTGGCCTTCGCCCACGACGCCGACGACGAGGACTTCCCGGAAGGCGGCCCATACCCGGCGTGGGTGCCGGCGACCAACGCCGACCGGACCGTGGGGTTCCTGCTCCGCCGCTGGCCGGGCGTGAAGGCCATCGACCCGGTATCGTTGCACAAGGCCGTGGCGGACCGAGCACGCGCGGGGCTTCGCGCGTATGGTGAGGTCCCTGTCGACGGGTGAACCGGCCCGGTCCACGAACCCGCCCACGCAATCTCGAACACGCAATTTCGAACACCGAACTTCGAATACAGCCCGAAAGGTGAAGCGGATGCCGAATCTCGGCCCCACCGAGCTCATCATCATCGCAGTCGTCCTGATCCTGCTCTTCGGAGCCAAGAAGCTGCCCGACGCCGCCCGTTCCCTGGGCCGCTCGATGCGCATCTTCAAGTCCGAGGTCAAGGAAATGAAGCACGACGACGAGCAGCCGGAGGTCCCGCAGCAGCAGGCCATCCAGCAGGCGCCGCAGGCTCAGCCGCAGCAGCCGTACGCTCAGCAGCCGCCGCAGGCTCAGCCGCAGCAGTACCAGCAGGCTCCGCAGACGCCGCAGGCCCAGCAGGTCCCGCCGCACGTGCAGCAGCCGAACCTCGACGACCAGCGCTAGATAAGTGGTGGCGGAAACCGTACAGCGCCCCCGGCTCCGCAAACGCAAGAAGCGGGACCCCGAGGGCGTCATGTCGATCGTCGAGCACATCCAGGAGCTGCGCTCCCGGTTGCTCAAAGCCCTCGCGGGCATTCTCGTCGGCACCATAATTGGCTTCACCTGGTACCAGCTGTCCTTCACGCTCGGCCCGTGGCGCCTTCCCTTCGGCGATTGGACCTTTGGACCCGCGCACGTCATGTCGCTGGGCGAGATCCTCAAGGAGCCGTACTGCCAGCTGCCGCCGGAACAGAGGTTCGGCGGCGCTGAAAGCGGGGAGTGCCGCTTGCTGGCGACGAGCCCCTTTGAGATGTTCATGCTGCGCCTCAAGGTCGGTGCCCTGGCTGGTCTGGTCCTCTCGGCGCCGTGGTGGCTGTACCAGATCTGGGCGTACATCACGCCGGGCCTCGTGCGGAAGGAACGCCGCAACACGCTGATCGCGGTGACCGCGGCGGCCCTGCTCTTCGCCGCCGGTGCAGTCCTGGCGTACTTCGTCGTCGCCTACGGTCTCGAGTTCCTGCTCCAGATCGGCGACAACGCGCAGATCGCCGCGTTGACCGGTGGACAGTACTTCAACTTCATCCTCGCGCTGATCCTGATTTTCGGCGTCAGCTTCGAGTTGCCGTTGTTCATCATCATGCTCAACGTAGTCGGTGTCCTGCACTACGAGACGATGAAGGACAAGCGGCGCCTGATCATCCTGCTGCTGTTCATTTTCGCCGCGTTCATGACCCCGGGCCAGGACCCGGTGTCGATGATGGTGCTGGCGCTGTCGCTGACGGTGCTCATGGAGGTCGCGATCCAGTTCACCCGCATCAACGACCGCCGGCGCGACAAGCAGCGGCCCGATTGGCTCGACCTCGACGACGATAAGTCGTCCGGCCCGATCGCGGCGTCCGGGGGCATCGGACAGCTCGGCGGCATCGACGCCCCAGCGCCGGTATCCGCGTCCGGTGCCGTCGGCGGCACGGCGCCGGTAGGCCGCACCGCCCCGGTTTCGGGTCCGGGCGGAGTCGGCGCGCCGAGCCCGGCGGGCACCTCGCCCCGCCCGACGACGCGGCCGACGCGCAATTCGCGCCCGGCTCCGCCCGCGGCACCACCGGCCGAGGTGACCCCGGACCTGTCCACGCGTTCCGGCTCGGACTTCGACGACGTGCTGTAGCCGGGCCGCAGCCTACGACGGGCACCGGCGTGGACGCGGCTCCTATGAGCGTCCCGTGTACGCACCCCGTATACGCACCCCGAATACGCTCCGCCCCCACGCATCGCCGCGTGGGGGCGGAGCTTTTTCTCATATCAACGCCATGAACCATGATTGACATGCCTTACCCTCGTTTTCGGTCCCCACTATTGACCGTCGGGCATGGCCCCGGAAGACTCTCCGCCACGACCACGGAAGAGGCGCACCGGGCCCGGCCGCTAGCACCGTGTCCGCCGGGGACGGAGAAGCCATGACCTCGACGATGACGCCGACCAAGGCGGAGCAGCGCCTGCGGCAGCTGGTCGTCGGATGGGGCCTGGTCCTCATCGGCATGACGGTCGGTTACATCGGGTGGACGCTGCCGAATGCCTGGACAGGCTGGACGCTGTGGGCGGTGGCGGGCACTCTGGCCACCATCAGTGCTGCGGTGGTCTATCTCGCGCACGTCACCCGCAGCATCGCCCTCGGTCTGGCGGCGATCCTGCCGTTGGCGTCGCCGGTCATCGTCATCGCGGTGGGGTTGTCGGCATACGGCGCATGACGGCGCGCCCACCGGACCGCCGCCGGTCCCGGGGCACGTTTTGTGACACCCTTGACGCATGACCCTTCTGGACGACTTCATCGCCGACCTGGGCTTTGCCCCCGATGATTTCCAGCTCCGCGCCTGCCGCGCCATCGAGGCCGGGCGCGGAGTTCTGGTGTGCGCCCCCACCGGCGCCGGCAAGACCGTGGTCGGCGAGTTCGCCATCCGCGCGGCCTTCGCCGATGGCGGCAAGTGTTTCTACACGACGCCCATCAAGGCGCTGAGCAACCAGAAGTACCACGACCTCGTCGCCGTCTATGGCGAGGAGAAGGTCGGGCTGCTCACCGGCGACGTGTCGCGCAACGGCGATGCCGACGTCGTTGTCATGACCACCGAGGTGCTGCGCAACATGCTCTACGCACAGTCGCCGACGCTGAACCGCCTGAGCCACGTGGTCATGGACGAGATCCACTACCTCGCCGACCGCGAGCGCGGGCCGGTGTGGGAAGAGGTCATCCTCAATCTCGACGAGTCGGTGAAGCTCGTCGGTCTGTCGGCGACGGTGTCCAATTCCGAGGAGTTCGGCGACTGGCTGTCCACCGTGCGCGGCCACACCGAGGTCGTCGTTACCGACCACCGCCCGGTGCCGCTGAGCCAGCACATGCTCGTCGGCCAGCGCCTGTATCCGCTGTTCGAGGCCGGCGGCACCGAGGTCAACCGCGACCTGCTCGACGCCGCCGCCCGCGCCGAATCCGGTTATGACGACGGCCGCGGGGGCCGGGGCGGCCGGGGCGGCGGTCCCGGCGATCGCGGATTCCGTGGCGGCGGCGGATCGCGCGGCCGCCGCGGCGCCGACGACTCCGGCGGCGGCGACTACCTCGGCGGCGGGAAATTCGCCCGCCACCAGTGGAACCAGCGGGAGGAAACGCAAAAGTGGCGGCCGCCGCGCCGCGGTGACGTGGTCAAGCTGCTCGGCTCGCGCTCGATGCTGCCCGCGATCGTGTTCATCTTCTCCCGCGCCGGTTGCGAGGGCGCGCTGCAGCAGCTCGGCGCCTCCCGAATGGAACTCACCGACATGGCCGAGCAGGAGGAGATCGCCGCCATCGTCGACGCCGGGGTCGCCGACATCCCGCCCGAGGACCTCGAAGTGCTCGGCTTCCGGCGCTGGCGCCGAACGGTGGTCCGCGGATTCGCCGCACACCACGCGGGGATGCTCCCGGCTTTCCGCCACATCGTCGAAAAGCTCTTCAATCGTGGCCTGGTCAAGGTCGTCTTCGCCACCGAGACGCTGGCGCTGGGCATCAACATGCCCGCGCGCACCGTGGTGCTGGAGAAGCTGGTCAAGTACAACGGCGAGGCGCACGTCGACCTCACGCCCGGGCAGTACACGCAGATGACGGGCCGTGCGGGGCGACGGGGGATCGACACGCAGGGCAACGCCGTCGTGCAGTGGGCGCCCGCGATGGACCCGAAGTGGGTCGCGGGGCTCGCCTCGACGCGCACGTACCCGCTGGTGTCGACGTTCACGCCGGGCTACAACATGTCCATCAACCTGCTGCGCACGCTCGGTCACGCCGAGGCGCGGAAGATGATGGAGAAGTCCTTCGCCCAGTTCCAGGCCGACGGCGACGTCGTCGGGGACGTGGCCGAGCTCGACCGCGCCCGCGCCCGCGTGGCGCAGCTGAAGGCGGAAATGGGCGACGCCGGCGGCGACGTCGAGGGGCTGCTCGCGTACCTGGAGCTGCGCTCGACGATCTCCGCCGAGGAGAAGGCCGCCAAGCGCCGCAACATCGAGGACCGCCACACCGAGACCGTCACCGTGCTGCGGCGGCTGCGGCGCGGCGAGGTCATCGCCGTGCCCGTGGGGAAGAAGGCCCAGCTGGCGGTGGTGGTGCGTGAGGACAATTCGGCGAGCGATCCGCGCCCGACGTTCGTCGGCGTCGGCGGCTTCACCGGCCGCATCGGCGCCGACGCGTTCCCCAGCGCGCCGGAGGTCCTCGGCCGCGTCAAGGTCCCCGGCGACGCCGCGCGCCACCCCAAGCGGGCGGTGAGCATCATCCGCTCCGAGATCGAGCGCCACGGCATCCGCGGGCCCAAGCGCCTGCGCCGCCGCACCGCGGTCACCTCGCCGGAGCTCAAGCGCCTGCGCCGCGAGCTGCGCGATCACCCCCTGCACGGCGACCCTGCGGTGGAGTCGGTGGCCCGGGATGCGGATGCTTTGCGACGCGCCCAGTCCACCGTGACGACCCTGGAGCGGCGCGTGTCGGCTGCGTCGGACACTTTGGCGCGCACCTTCGATCGCGTGCTGGAGTTGCTCGGCGAGATGGACTACGTCGAGTGGCCCGAGGCGGGGGAGTCGGGGGCTGCCGGCGAGGGCGGTGCGGTCGATCGAGATGGTGCGGTCGGTGAGGGCCGCGCGGTCGGTAAGGGCGGTGCCCCCGGTGAGGGCCGCGCCCCCGGTGAGCCGTACGTTTCCGAGGAAGGCGAGCGTCTGGCGCGGATCCACAACGGCTCCGACCTGCTCGCCGCCCAGTGCCTGCGGCGGGGCATCTGGGATTCGCTGGACCCGGCCGAGCTGGCCGGTGCCGTGTCGACGCTGGTGTTCGAAAACCGCAAGGCCACGCAGGGTTCCGACGAGGTGCCCACCGAGCCGCTGGCCGCCGCGATCTCCGACACGTACCGGATCTGGCAGGAGTTGGCCGCCGACGAAAAGCGCCACCGCCTGCCCATGACGCGGATGCCCGACCTCGCCTTCGCCACTGCGATCCACCAGTGGACCGCCGGCGCGCCGTTGGGCTACTGCCTGTCGGCGGCGAAGGAGGCCGGGGCTGAGCTGACGCCGGGTGACTTCGTTCGCTGGTGCCGCCAGGTGGTCGATCTGTTGTCGCAGGTCCGGCACACCGGGTACTCCGAGGAGATCCGAGACAACGCCACCCAGGCCGTGCAAGCGATCCGCCGGGGAGTCGTGGCCCTGGGCCACTAGC
>NZ_DURI01000241.1 GCF_012837295.1 Corynebacterium sp.
ATCGGCGGGCACGTCATAGAAGAGGACGTCCCTCGTCTCCGCGGAAAACGCCTTCCCGGAGTACGGCAACCAACCGAAACGCCACTCGTCCGAATCGGGTGACGAGGTGCGGGAGGGGGCGTCGTCAAGCGAAAAAGCCGATGCCCCGCGACCCGCAACCGGGCGCGGCGCGCAATCCACCGCCACCACCGCCGCGTGCCCGAACCAGTCGCCGACCAGCGCCGCCGGCCGACGACCGGTGGCGGCGAGATGGGCGACGAGCTGGGCGGGCGTCGGGTTCACGCCGATGATGGTAGCGGGCGCGCGAACCGGCCCGGGCCATGGTTTACCCTGAAAGGCATGTCTCGCATCCTCACCGCCGTCGCCTGGCCGTACGCCAACGGACCCCGCCACATCGGGCACGTCGCCGGGTTCGGCGTCCCCTCCGACGTTTTCGCCCGCTACCAGCGCATGGCGGGCAACGAGGTGCTGATGGTCTCCGGCACCGACGAGCACGGCACGCCGCTGCTGGTCCAGGCGGAGAAGGAGGGCGTCACCGTCCAGGAGCTCGCCGACCGGTACAACCGCCAGATCGTCGAGGACCTTGCCGGTCTGGGCCTGAGCTACGACCTGTTCACCCGCACCACCACCCGCAACCACTACGCGGTGGTGCAGGAGCTGTTCCGCGGACTGCACGACAACGGCTACATGGTGCGGCAGACGACGATGGGCGCGATTTCCCCGTCGACGGGCCGCACGCTGCCCGACCGCTACATCGAGGGCACCTGCCCGATCTGCGGCGCGTCCGGCGCCCGCGGCGACCAGTGCGACAACTGCGGCAACCAGCTCGACCCGGCCGACCTCATCGACCCGGTGAGCAAGATCAACGGCGAGACCCCGAAGTTCGTCGAGACCGAGCATTTCCTCCTCGACCTGCCCGCCATCGCCGACGCCCTGGCGGAGTGGCTGAAGGCCCGCGAGGATTGGCGCCCCAACGTGCTGAAGTTCTCGCTGAACCTGCTCGAGGACATCCGCCCGCGCGCCATGACCCGCGACATCGACTGGGGCGTGCCCATCCCGCTGGACGGCTGGTCGGACAACAACGCCAAGAAGCTCTACGTCTGGTTCGACGCGGTCGTCGGTTACCTGTCGGCGTCCATCGAGTGGGCGTACCGCGTCGGCCGCCCCGAAGCGTGGCGCGATTTCTGGAACGTCGGCGGCGGCGAAGACGGTGCCGGCGCGGAGTCCTTCTACTTCATGGGCAAGGACAACATCACGTTCCACTCGCAGATCTGGCCGGCGGAGCTGCTGGGCTACGCGGGCAAGGGCTCGCGTGGCGGCGAGGCCGGCGCGCTCGGCGATCTGGACCTGCCCACCGAGGTCGTGTCCTCGGAGTACCTGACCATGTCGGGCTCGAAGTTCTCCTCGTCGAAGGGCGTGGTCATCTACGTCAAGGACTTCCTCGCGGAGTTCGGCCCGGACCCGCTGCGCTACTTCATCGCGGTCGCCGGCCCGGAGAACCAGGACACCGACTTCACGTGGGACGAGTTCGTCCGCCGCGTGAACAACGAGCTGGCCAACGGTTGGGGCAACCTGGTCAACCGCACCGTGTCCATGGCGCACAAGAATTTCGGCGAGGTCCCGCAGCCGGGCGAATTGCTCGACGACGATTCGGCGCTCCTCGACCTCGCCGCGCGCACCTTCGACGAGGCCGGGGCGGCGCTCGGCGCGTCGCGCTTCCGTGCCGCCGTCACCGCCGCGATGCACGTGGTCGGCGAGGCCAACGCCTACATCGCCGCCCAGGAGCCGTGGAAGCTGGCGAAGGACGAGTCGCAGCGCGAGCGCCTGGCCACCGTGCTGTGGACGGCGCTGCAGGTGGTCTCCGACTGCAATACGCTGCTGACCCCGTTCCTGCCGGCGTCGGCGCAGAAGGTCCACGAGACGCTCGGCCGCGACGGCGTGTGGGCCGCGATGCCGGAGATCCGCGAAGTTTCCGACGACATGCCCGTCGAGCCCGTCGGCGTCGGCCTGCCCGAGGCCGGCCGCACCTACCCGGTGATCATGGGCGATTACGCCGATCAGCAGGCTACCTGGGGCCGCGTGGAGATGGTGCCCGGCACCGCGCTGTCGAAGCCGAAGCCGCTGTTCGCCAAGCTGGATCCCGAGCTGGCGGAGA
>NZ_DURI01000242.1 GCF_012837295.1 Corynebacterium sp.
AACACCATCTCCCCGCAGGCCCTGCGCGATCGCGTCGTGCCGCAGCTGTACCGCCTGCGCGACGAGCGCCGCATCGCCGCCGGCACCCGCATCGCCGTCGAGTGCGCCTGCCGGCCGAACTCACTGCGCTACAACCCGCAGGTGTCCAAGGAATCGCGGCTGTAGGGCGGGGGCCTGCGCAGGCGGGTGCCGGGCCCCGCTTTTCGCTTGACGACGTCCGGCCGCGCCGCGGTGTGGCCCGAACTCAGGTGAGACGTGAACGCCGTCCGCGGGTCCTCCCCGCCACGCCACGCGTCTTGGCAGAGCGGGCCCATCTTGCCCGGTGCATCGTGGGCAGCTTTCACCCTTCGAGTCGGCCGATGAATGTCGGCGACCTGGAACGAATCTCACGCCCATACTCGATACTCTGTCTGAATTGAGGGGATTTTTCGGTGATTCTTCCCGGAGCATTCGATATCTTGTTCTCATGGGAAACGGGGGAAGCGGGAACGGATCGGCGGGAACGGGTCGGCCCGCCGAGTGCGCCGCCGATCTTCTGGCCGGCATCCACCGCTTCGCCGAGGCCGTCGACACGGTCACCGGCGCGTGGAACCTCCTCCGCGCCGACGCCCGAAATGAGGCCTACGCCGAACTCGAAACCGCGCGGCGGAAGCTCGCCATCGTCGACGCGGAGTATCTGTCGGCGACGGCGAACGGGCGCGTCGTAAAGCCGACGCCCAAGGTCATGCAGTCGTTCACGGAGCATGCGCACGTGTCGCGCGCGGAGGCGCGGCGCCGGATTTCCGCGGCGCACCGGCTCCAGCGGCCGGAGGCTCAAAGCCGGACTCCCAAGCATGATCTGCCGGCGGTGCGGAAGCGCGTCGCGGAGGGCGTGGTGGGGGCCGATGCGGTGGAGATCATCGACAAGGCGCTCGACGGGTTGCCGAAGAAGGCCGAGAATCTGGTCCACACGGCCGATCCGCACATCGCCGATCTGCTGGACAAGGTGCAGGTCGATGACCTGAAGCACCTGGGGCCGATGCTGCGGGCGCTGCTCGGGCTGGATGATCCGTACACCGACGAGGACCGGCAGCGGCGGCGCAGCGTGCGGCTGTCGACCCCCGACGCGGACAACATGTCGCGCCTGAGCGGGCACGTCACGCCGGAGTTCGCGGCGATCCTCCGACGGTTGTTCGCGGACTACGCCGCGCCCGGCAGTTTGCTTCCCGACGGCGCCGACGACGACCGCACCGCCGACCAACGCCGGCACGATGCCGTGGAAGCCGCGATCGCCGCAGGGTACGGGGCGCCGGAGTCGGACGATGACGGGCCCTCCGCCGGTGCGGACCCCACCTCCCGGGCAGGCGGCCCCTCCCCCGGTTCGCCGGAAACGGGTGGTTCACCGGACTCGGGCGCGGCGGCGGATACGGGCGCGGCGGCGGATACGGCCACTCCTTGCGCAACCCCCGATCTGCGCCCGACGAAGCGGCTGCGCCCCAAGCGCGGGACGACGTCGACGTCGTGACCATGCACATTTCGGAGCTCGCGAAAATGACGGGCACGGCGTTGACCGACGTGAGCACCACTATGTCCATCGGCGAAGCCATCCGGGGCGCCGATGCCCGAAACATGTTCCTTTCGGTGATGGACTTTCGGGGGCGGAATCCGTGGTTGGGGCGCTCGCGGCGCTGCGGGTCGGTGGACCAGTACCTCGCGTTGTGCGCGGAGGAAGGGATGAGCACTGCGCCGGGATCATCGGCGCCGCCGGCCTACTGCCAGATGCACCACATCGACCGGTGGGAATCAGGTGGGATGACCGACATCGACGGGCTGACGCTCGCGGATCACGTCATGCGCGGCCGCATCGACGACGACAGGGCCGACGAAAACCGGTGGTGGACGGTGCGGGTCAGACCGGAAGACGTGCCCGAGGCGCGAAAGGCCGCCCGATCAGGTGCACCCGCACCTTCAACCCCACCGGCAGCAGCGAATCCGAAGGTCAAGTGGATCCCGCCGAAGTCCCGGGATCCGAATCGAATGCCGAGGGAAAACCATCACCCGCTCGGCTGGCTCGCGCCCGGGCGACGGATCCGGCGATTCTTCGCGCGGAACGACGACGAGCCACCCGGTGCAAATGCCTCACACGGAGGTGGCAGGGATGACGGGGGTGAATGAGATATCGCAGAGCGGCTCATCAGAGCGGCTCATCAACCGGAAGGACGACGGGGACGACTAACGGGGCCCGAAGCGTCGGCGACAGAGGCTGCGTCGGCGATCTCGGACGGCCGGAAATGTACCGGTCGGTACACTGGCTTAAGCGAAGATCGGGTGGAGATCGGGGCGGAACCCCGCATCCAGCCCGAAGAACCACGACGCCAAAAGCCACGACGCCAAAAGCCACGACCCGGAGAATGAGGAACACCGACTCGATGTCCGTCACCACGCCGTCCGACGCCCGCCCCTACCGCACGGTCCCCGAGATCATCGCGGATCACGGAGCCGATTTGTCGTGGCAGCAATCGGTGTACCGGCACCTGCACGCCAACCCGGAGCTGTCCGCCGTCGAAGAGCGCACCGCTGACTTCCTGGCCAACCGCCTCTCCCAGTTCGACTGCAGCATCACCACCGGCATCGGCGGCCACGGATTGGTCGGCGTCTTCCGCAACGGCGAAGGACCCACCGTGCTCTACCGCGCCGACATCGACGCACTGCCGGTGGAGGAAGCCACCGGCGTGGACTACGCCTCCGTCGCCGACGGCGTCTCCCGCGAAGGCGTCGCCTCCAAGGTCATGCACGCCTGCGGCCACGACCACCACATGACGGCGCTGCTCGGCGCCTGCGCCATCCTCGACGCCAACCGCGACGACTGGTCCGGCACCTTCATCGCCCTGTTCCAGCCCGCCGAGGAAACCGCGTGCGGCGCCCAGGGCATGGTCGACGACGGCCTGATGCTGAAGATCCCCCGCCCCGACGTCTGCCTGGGCCTGCACGTCGTCCCCGGCCCCGCCGGCCGCGTCATGTCCGCCGCCGGCCCGGTGCTCACCGGCTGCGACACCATCACCATCGACATCACCGGGCGCTCCGCCCACGGCTCCATGCCGCACAACGGCGTCGACCCGACCTACATCGCCGCCGCGATCGTGATGCGCCTGCAGGGCATCGTCGGCCGCGAAGTGTCGCCCCACGAATTCGCAGTGATCTCCGTGGGCACCCTGTCGTCCGGCAACTCGAACAACACCATCCCCGGGCACGCTCGGATCGTCCTGAACATCCGGTACTACTCCGACGAGGTCCGCGGGATCCTCATCAACGCCATCGAACGCGTCGTCCGCGCCGAATGCATGGCCTCCGGCGCCGGCGTCGAACCGCGCTTCACGTACTCCGACCACGGCGACGTCACCGACAACGACCCGGACGTCTTCGCCGACGTCCGCGCGGCATTCGACGGCGTCTTCGGCGCCGAATCCGTCACCGCCGATCGGTGGACGGCGTCGGAAGACTTCTCCGACATCCCCAACGCGTTCGGCTGCCCCTACGTCTACTGGACGGTCGGCGTCACCCCGCGCGACCTGTGGGACGCCGCCGTCGCCGCCGACCGCATCCTCGAGGACGTGCCCTCCAACCACATGTCCACGTTCCTTCCGGACTACGAACCCACCGTCGACGCCACCACCCGCTCCGCCGCCGCGGCCGTGCTGGCCTGCCTGCGCCGATGACCGCCGGCGGCTGACCGCGAAAAGCGAGCGCCATCATGCCCCTTCACTTGCCCACCGACCGGATGACCATCGGCCTGGCCGAACCGCTCACCGGCGGCCGCGGCCCCGTGCCCGATCTGGAGGCGCTGCTGAGGGATACGGCGGGCGTCGCAAAGCAGGCGGAGGACGCCGGCGCGACGGCCCTGTGGTTCCGGGACGTCCCCCTGCTGGTCGACGAGTTCCGCGACGCCGGGCAGATCCTCGACCCCTTCACGCACATGGCGTACCTGGCGGCGCACACGTCCGAAATCGGCCTGGCCACGGCGTCGACGGTGCTGACGCTGCGCCACCCCATCCACGTGGCGAAGCAGGCCGCCAGCGTCGACCAACTATCCGGCGGCCGCGTCGCCCTGGGCGTGGCCACGGGCGATCGGCCCGAGGAATTCCCGGCCTTCAAGCGCCGCCGCGCCGAGCGCGCCGAGGACTTCCGCGACGCCGTCGACTACATCCGGGCCCTGTGGCGGCCGGGCACGCCCCGCACGACGGCGAACCGGTGGGGCGGCGTCGACATGGGCGTGGAGATGCTGCCCAAGCCCGCCGGCGGCTCCCCCATCCCCCTGTACGTCACGGGCCATTGCGGCCAGACGCCCGAGTGGATCGCCGAGCACGGCGACGGCTGGATGTACTACGGGCAGGACCTGGGCACGACGGCGAAGCTCGTCCGCGGCTGGCGCGACGACGTCGCCCGGCTGTGCGGGACGGATGAGGCGGGGGCGGGCGTCGTCAAGCCGTACATCACCACCCTCACCCTCGACCTGCTCGCCGACCCGGACGCCGAGCCGAAGCCCCTGCGCTACGGTTTTCGCGCGGGCCGGACGTTCCTGCTGCGCTACCTGGAGCGGCTGGCGGGCGTCGGGGCGGATCACGTCATCCTCGGGATCCGCGCTTCACGACGGCCCGTCCCCGACGTCATCGACGAACTCGCCGAGCACGTCTTCCCCGAATACCCGCGCTGAGCGGCGGCGCCACGTCAAAAGGTGTGAGAGCCGGCAGTCGGGGTCAGCCGTTGAACTCCGGGTAATCGACGTAGCCCTCGGGGCCCTGGGCGTAGATGGTGTCGTCGTCGGCCTCGGCGAGCGGGAGCTCGTCGCGGAGGCGGCGCACGAGGTCCGGGTTGGCGATGAACGGCCGACCGAAGCCGACGAGGTCCACCAGTCCCGAGTCGAGCCACGCCTGCGCAGACTCCGTGTCCTGGCCGCCGGTGAAGATGACGGCACCGTCGTAGACCTCGCGCAGGTGTTCCATGAACCCGCGGGGCACCTCGGGGGTGACGCGATCGCCGGTGGTCGAAGACTGGTCCGCGACGTGGATGAAATCGACGCCGCGCTCCCCCAGCTGCCGGGCCAGCGCGGTGTAGGTGGTCTCGACGCCGTCGTACAGCGGGATGTCGTTGACCGTGCCGTACGGCGAGATGCGCATGCCGATGAGGAACGGGCGCTCGTCGGCGCCATCGTCGTTCGCGCCCTCGGCACGCGCCTCCCGGACCGCTTCCCGAACTGCATCCAGAACGGCGTCCTGAACGGCGTCGACCACCGCCAGGGGGAACCGCAGCCGCTTGTCGACGGTCTGCGCACCCCAATCATCCGTTCGGTCGTTCACGCCGGGGTTGATGAATTGCTGGATCAAATAGCCGTTCGCCGCATGGATCTCGATTCCGTCGAACCCGGCGCGCACCGCACCGGCCGCGGCGCGGGCGTAGTCGCCGATGGTGCGGGCGATGCCGTCCTCGTCGAGCCCGACCGGCTCCGAGGGGGCGGTGAACCTGGCCTCTCCGCGCGAATCGAAGATGTAGCACTTCGCCTCGCGGGCGGGCGTCGACGTCGAACTGACCGGCGGCGCCTCGGAAGGCTGCAGCGCCGTGTGCGACACCCGGCCGCAGTGCCACAGTTGCGCGACGATGCGCCCACCGGCGGCGTGGACGCGGTCGACGACCTGCGCCCACCCGTCGACCTGCGACTGCTTCCAGATGCCCGGGACCGCCGCGAACCCGCGGGCCTCCGGGGAAATGAAGGTTCCCTCCGACACGATGAGCCCCGCCGACGCCCGCTGCGCGTAGTAGTCGGCGACCATCTCGTCGGCCGCCTGCGATTCCGAGCGCACGCGCGTCATCGGCGCCATGACCACGCGGTTGGCGAGCGGCAGTTCGGCGATGCGGTGGGAATCGAACAGGGTGGGCAACGGGTCTCCTCGAAAACTGGTGACGGGAACGCGGGGCGACGGGACCGCGTGCGCAATCGCGAGCGCGTACGGCCACCGAACCGAAAACGTTTCCGGTGACCTTAACACCGGTGACGGACGACCACCCGGCCCGTTCCCCGCGCAGGGGTCGGACATGGCCAGTCTCGGAGTGGCTTCCGTCCGGCCCCGGGGTCAGTTTCCGCCCGGCCCCGGCTCTTCCTGGAGCGAACCGCGAACGGTGACGTCGCCGTCGATGACCGCGCCGCCCGGGATGTGGAGGTTGCCGTCGTCGTCGATGAGCGGCGCCGGCAGCGGCTCGCCCGACTCGTCGTAACCCGGCGCCGATTTGGATTCCTGCGATTCCAGGGCGTCCGGGGTGAAGGCGGGCCGCCACTGGCGGGTGCGGGGCTCGGGGCGTGCCGCGGCATCGTCGCGGATGCCCTTGATGAGGGAGATCATCATGATGAAGCCGAACACGAAGAACGGCAGGCCGACGACGGTGATCGTGTCCTGCAGGGCCGTCAGCCCCGCTTCGCCGGCGCCGATGAGCAGAATCGCCGCCACCAGGCCGGTGAGCACCGCCCACACCACGCGTTGCACGGGGTTCGACTTCTCCTCGTCGCCGAGCGCCATCATGTCCAGGACCATCGAGGACGAGTCCATGGACGTCGTGAAGAAAATGACCACGATGATCACCGAGAACAACGACATCACCGGCGCCCACGGGAAGTTGGACAGGAACTCGAACAGCGCACCCGGGACGTCGCCCTGGTCGACGACGACGTCGACGAGGCCGCCCTGCTCTTGCTCCACGCGGAACGACGCCATGCCGAAGATGCCGAACCACACCAGCGAGAACAGCACCGGCAACGCCAGCACGCCACCGACGAACTCGCGGATCGTGCGGCCGCGGGAAATGCGGGCGACGAAGATGCCCACGAACGGCGCCCACGTGATGGTCCACGCCCAGTAGAAGACGGTCCAGCCGCCCTGCCAGCCCGGGTTCTCCTCGAACGCGTCGTTCCACAGCGCCAGGCGCGGCAGCTCCGTCAGGTAGCCGCCGATCGCCTCGATGGTGCCGCGCAGCAAGTAGAGCGTCGGGCCCGCGACGAGCACGAAGAGCATCAGGATCACCGCCGCGGCGATGTTGAGGTTGGACAGGCGCTTGATGCCCTTGTCCAGGCCCAGCGCAACCGACACGCACGCGATCAGCGACACGATGACGATGAGCAGCACCTGCACCGTCACCGACTCGTCGATTCCGTACAGGCGGTTCAAGCCGGCGCTGATCTGCATCGTGCCCAGGCCGATGGACACCGCCACGCCGAAGACCGTGCCGACGACCGCGATGACGTCGACGATGCGCCCGATCGGCCCGTAGATGCGGGTGCCGATCAGCGGCGCCAGGATCGACGACAGGCGCGCCGGCAGCTTGCGCTTGTAGATGAAGTACGCGAACGCCAGGCCGGGCAGCGCGAAGATCGTCCACGTGTGCAGGCC
>NZ_DURI01000243.1 GCF_012837295.1 Corynebacterium sp.
GAAGTAGGACGTGAACTGCGCGACGGCGAAGAACAATACCATCATCGCGGTCAGCGTGGACAGGCCCTTCTCCATGAAGTCGGGGATGTCCGACGAATCGCGGATCGAGCCGATGGACAGGCCGTAGGCGATGCCGACGATGGCGAACAGCAGCGCGATCGGCACGACGATGTCGGTGAGCAGCGGGGAATTGAGGATGCCGTCGCCCTCGCCCCGCAGCGGCGAGCCCGGGATGAACAGCAGCGCCGCCCATGCGGCGACGGTCGCCAGCGCAGCGAAGCCGCCGACCTTCAGGGCCTTGGCCTCGCGGGGGTCGAGCTCGAGTTCGTCGCGCAGCTCCTCCTTGGAGCGGGTTTCACCGTTGGGGGTGTCGGCGGCACGGCTTTCGCTTGACGACGATCCGGTGTGGGAGTCGGCCGCCGTCTTCTTCGCGGCCCTCTTCTCGTCGCGGCCGGCGCGATCGCCGACGCGGCCGACGGAGGTGGTGGCGCCGGTGTCGGTGCGGACGTCGTCGTCCTCGGAGTCGGTGTCGGAGCCGCCGTTGCCGGGCTTGGTGAACGCGGCGGCCTCGTAGTTGATCTTCGACTCGTCGATGGTCTTCTTCGTGTGCTTGACGATGAACAGCTCCGTCACCGCCGTGATGATCGCCGACAGCACCAGCGCGGAGGCCATGGAGAAGAAGTAGTTCGCCAGCGGCGACACCACGTACTCGGGGTCCACGAACTGGGCAGCCGACGTGGAAATGCCGGCCAGCAGCACGTCGGTGATGTTGAGGACCAACGAGGAGTTGAAGCCGGCCGACGACGCCGCGAACGCGACCATCGCGCCGACGATCGGATTGCGCCCCACCGCGCGGAACGCCGCGGCGCCCAGCGGGATGAGGATGACGTACACGGCGTCGGAGGCCACCGAGCCGGTCACGCCGGCCAGGGCGACGACGTACGTCAGCCACATGGGGGAGCGGACCTTGGACACCGCCGCGCGGATCGCCGCGCCGATGAACCCGGAGTACTCCGCGATGGCGACGCCGAGCATGCACACCAGGATCAGGCCGACGGGGGCGAAGGTGACGAAGTTGTCCACCGCGTCGGTGACCATCTTCTGCAGGAACTCGGGGGTCAGGAGGTTCTGGACCTCGATGACCTCGCCGGTGCCGGGGTCTTCGGCGGACATGCCCGCCTTGGCGCCCAGCCATGACGAGACGATGACCACGCCCGCCAGAATGACGAAGAGCCAGAACGGGTTCGGCAGGGCGTTGCCCACCCGTTCCAGCGTCGCGAGGAATCCCTTCGGCTTCTCGTGGCCGCCGGCGGACTCGCCGCCACCTCCGCCGTCTCTCGTTCTTTCCGCGGTGCCCGTGGACTGAGCCATGGGGTCCTCCGTGTCGTGTGTCGTCGGTGCAGTGTCGGGGTTGCCGGCGGCCGCACATGTCGCGCGTATGGCGCCACATCCGAAAGTAACCGAAACTAACTCCGATGGGCTTCAAAAGGCGGATTGAAATGAGGTCGTTATTCGCGGGCCCAATGGCTGCGCGATGGGACGTCCGCCCGGGGAGGTGGCGGCGGGCGATTCGGGTGCTGTTTTGGCTGGTCGGCGCGCCCGGCTAGGCTGGGACGGGTTATGGCCAAGAAGAAGTCGAAGAACGCGAAGAACCAGAATCCGGTGATCGCGACCAACCGCCGAGCCCGCCACGATTACCACATCCTGGACACGTGGGAGTGCGGCGTCGTGTTGGTCGGCACCGAGGTCAAGGCCCTGCGCGAGGGCAAGGCCTCGCTCAACGACGCCTTCGCCACCATCGACGACGGCGAGGTGTGGCTGCGCGGCCTGCACATCCCCGAGTACTCCCACGGCAATTGGACGAATCACCCGACGCGTCGTGCGCGCAAGCTGCTGCTGCACCGCGCCGAGATCGATTCGCTGATGGGCAAGGTCCGCGACGGCAAGAACACCCTCATCCCGCTGAAGCTGTACTTCAAGGACGGCCGGCTGAAGGTCGAGTTGGGGCTGGCCCGCGGCAAGCAGGATTACGACAAGCGCCAGGACATCAAGCGTCGCACCGAGGAACGCGAGATCACCCGCGA
>NZ_DURI01000244.1 GCF_012837295.1 Corynebacterium sp.
GGAAGGATCCGGGCCGGCCGCGGTGAACCGGGGAAGAGCGCGCTAAGACTTCTTGGTGGCCTTCTTCGCGGTCTTCTTGGTCGACTTCTTGGTGGTGCGCTTCGCCGCCTTCTTGGCGGTCTTCTTCGTCGACTTCTTGGTGGTGCGCTTGGCGGCCTTCTTCGCCGCGGGGCCACCGGTGGCGGCCTCCTTGGCGCGGCGCTCGGACAGCAGCTCGTTGGCGCGCGCGTCGGTCAGCGTCTCTGGGTTGTCGCCCTTGCGCAGCGACGCGTTCGTCGTGCCATCGGTGACGTACGGGCCGAACCGGCCGTCCTTGACGCTCATCGGCTTGCCGGAGACGTCGTTGTCGCCCAGCTGCTTCAGCGGCGGTTTCGCGGCGGCGCGGCCCCGGCGCTTCGGCTCCGCGTAGATGCGGCGGGCCTCGTCGAGCGTCACCGTGAACAGCTGCTCCTCCGAGGACAGCGAACGCGAGTCCGAGCCCTTCTTCAAATACGGGCCATAACGGCCGTTCTGGGCCGTGATCGTCTCGCCGTCGCTCGGGTCCGTACCGACCTCGCGCGGCAGCGACAGCAGCTTCAGGGCCTCCTCCAGGGTCACCGTGGACGGTTCCATCGACGCAAACAGCGACGCCGTCTTCGGCTTGAGCGTCTCCTCGACGATCTCCGCGATCCGCTTGGCCTTCTGGTTCTCCGCGGTCTTGGTGTCCCAGTTCTTCTTGCGCATGCCGTCGGCGGCGCGCTGGGCGTCCTCCGCGGCGCGCTCCTCCGCCACGATCTCCTCGGCCTTGACCTCGACACCGGCCTTCTCCTCGTCGGTGACGATCTCGGTGACGTACGGGCCGTAGCGGCCGTCCTTGGACACGATCATGCGGCCGTTGGCCGGGTTCGGGCCCAGCTCGCGGCCGCCCTGCGGCATCGCCAGCAGCTTCTCGGCGGTCTCCAGGTCCAGCTCGTCCGGGGTCATCGACTCCGGCACGTTGGCGCGCTGCACCAGATCCGCGCCCGACTCGCCGGCACCGGGGCGCACGCGCTCCAGGTACGGGCCGTAGCGGCCCACGCGCACCACGATCGGGTTGCCGTCGGCGTCGTCGAAGATGTGCAGCGAGTTGACCCGGCGGGCGTCGATGGCCTCGAGGTTGACGTCGATGATGTTCTTCAGGCCGCCGCGCGCCGCGATGACGTCGGCGCCGCCGGAGCCGTTCTCGTCCGAATCGCCGAAGTAGAAGCCGCTGAGCCAGCGCGTCCGGTCCTCGGAACCCGCGGCGATCTCGTCGAGCTCATCCTCCAGGTCCGAGGTGAAGTCGTAGTTGACCAGGTCGGCGAAGGAACTCTCCATCAGGCCGACGACGGCGAACGCCACCCACGACGGCACCAGCGCATTGCCGCGCGAGTACACGTAACCGCGGTCCTGGATGGTCTTGATGATCGACGCGTACGTCGACGGGCGGCCGATGCCCAGGTCCTCCATCTTCTTCACCAGCGACGCCTCGGTGAAGCGCGCCGGCGGGTTGGTGGCGTGGCCCTCGGGCGAGACGGAATCGACGCCGAGGGATTGGCCGGACTCCAGGCGCGGCAAGCGGCGCTCGGCGTTGTCGGCGACCTTGCGGCCGTCGCCGGTCTCGGAGACCTCGACATAGGCCTTCAGAAAGCCGGGGAAGGTGATGGTGCGGCCGGTGGCCGACAGCTCGACGGCGCGGTCGCCGCCGTCGGTCGCGGACGTGCCGGCGACGATGACCTTCATCGACGTGCCGCGCGCGTCGGTCATCTGGGAGGCGACGGTGCGCTGCCAGATCAGCTCGTAGAGCTTGAACTCCTCGGCGTCCAGTGCGCCGGCCAGCTCGCCGGGCGTGGCGAAGCGCTCGCCGGCGGGTCGGATGGCCTCGTGGGCCTCCTGCGAGTTCTTGACCTTGCGCTGGTACTGGCGCGGCGCGTCGGCGACGTACTCGCGGCCGTAGAGCTCCGACGCCTGGCGGCGGGCGGCCTCGATGCCCGACTTCGACAGCGTCGTCGAGTCGGTTCGCATGTAGGTGATGTGGCCGTTTTCGTACAGGCGCTGGGCGATGCGCATGGTGCGCTCGGAGGTGTAGTGGAGCTTGCGCCCGGCCTCCTGCTGCAGCGTCGACGTCATGAACGGCGGGTAGGGCCGGCGGGTGTACGGCTTCTCCTCGACGGAGGCGACCTGCAGGGTCGCGCCGGTCAGGCCGTCGGCAAGCGAACGGGCATCGGCCTCCCGCAGGACGGTGACGCCCTCGGGCTTCTTCAGCTGGCCGCGGTCGTCGAAGTCGCGGCCGGCGGCGACGCGCTTGCCCTCGACGGCCGACAGGCGGGCGTCGAAGCGGCGCGGCTGGGTGCGGTCGGCGGGCTCGGACCCGGTGTCCAGCGTCGCGTCAAGGTCCCAGTAGCTGGCGGAGATGAACGCCATGCGCTCGCGTTCGCGCTCGACGATGACGCGGGTGGCCACGGACTGCACGCGGCCGGCGGACAGCCGCGGCATGACCTTCTTCCACAGCACCGGCGAGACCTCGTAGCCGTAGAGGCGGTCGAGGATGCGGCGGGCCTCCTGCGCGTCGACCAGGTTCTGGTCGAGCTCGCGGGTGTTGTTGGCGGCCTCGAGGATCGCCGGCTTCGTGATCTCGTGGAACACCATGCGCCGCACGGGCACCTTCGGCTTGAGCACTTCGAGCAGGTGCCAGGCGATGGCCTCGCCCTCGCGGTCGGGGTCTGTGGCGAGGTAGAGCTCGTCGACGCCGGCCAGCAGCCGCTTCAGCTCGGCTACCTTCTTCTTCTTGTCCGGGCTGACCAGGTACAGCGGCTGGAAGCCGTTGTTCACGTCGACACCGAGGCGGGCCCACGATTCCTTCTTGTATTTGGCCGGGATGTCGGCGGCGCCGCGGGGCAGGTCGCGGATGTGGCCGACGGACGCCTCGACGATGTAGTCGTCGCCCAGGTACGGCTGGATCTTCCGAGCCTTCGTCGCCGACTCGACGATGACGAGTCGCTTCGTGCCTTTGTCGTCTGCCACCTGGAATCTGCCCTGCAACTTTCGGGGTCGGTTCGAGGCCCTTCGTGCCGGGCCCCAGGTCGGGCGCATTGCCTTCACCTGAATCTAAAGGGACACCGTACACATGCGGTGACGTGGTGCAGTCGAATAGGGGTGTGACCGGAATCCCCCTCACGGGGGTCATGAGTCTCCCCTCACCAGTGCGTGACCTGCGTTTTTCGGGGGCGGGCGGCACCGCGGGAATTTTTCGGCTTTTGCTTTGCGACGATCCGTCCACCGTGGCGCCGGATCGTCGTCAAGCGCGAAAACCGCGGACCCGGACCGCCGCAATAAGAAGGAGCACCGCAATTGCGGGAAAACGGCCGGGAAAGCCGGAGAAGGCCGGAAAATGACGACGGCCCGTCGCCCGGCCACCCGAGGGTGGATCCGTGCGACGGGCCGTTGGCTCCGCTTGCCTTCAGCGGGGCCGGCGTCTGTTCAGCTCAGGCGCGAACGCCCACAACCGATGTAGATGTGCCGAGATTTAGAGGCCGCGGACGTTCAGGGCCTGCGGGCCCTTCTGGCCTTCGCCGATCTCGAACTCGACGGGCTGGTTCTCTTCGAGGGTCTTGAAACCGGAACCCTGAATCTCCGAGTAGTGAACGAAGACGTCGTTGCCTCCGTCGGCCGGGGCGATGAACCCGAAGCCCTTCTCCGAGTTGAACCACTTAACGGTGCCCTGTGCCATTGTTGATGTACCCCTTTAGGTTGTTGGACGTGAGCGCGCCGCCTTACAGACGACGATTCAATCCGTCAGTCTGCCACGTATCGCCAGAATGTTCTGCTTTCGGGGTAGACGAACGTCATCGAGCGACGCCGCAAAAGTCGGCGAAAACGACAGAGGGGGTGGTCAGGTGCATGGTTTCGGCCGGGAACTTCTCGAACCCGTGATGTCGGCCCACCCCCGCGCGACCGTCACGCACGTCGCCGATCTGCCGCCGCGGGTCGGAAAGACCGCCGATTGGCCCGAGTGGGCGCCGCCGCATTTGCTGGAGGCGCTGGCCGAGCGGGGCATCGAAAAGCCCTGGACCCACCAGGCCGAAACCGCCGCGCACGCGTGGGCGGGGCGGCATTGCGTGGTGGCGACGGGCACCGCGTCGGGCAAGTCGCTGGGCTACCTGCTGCCCGTGCTCTCCGAGCTGATGGCCGATCCCGCGGCGACGGCGCTGTACCTGTCGCCGACGAAGGCGCTGGGCGCGGACCAGCTCGCCGCGGCGCGGGAAATCGCCGTCGACGCGGTGCGGCGGGGGCGCGAGGGTGCAGTGCGGGGAGGGGCCGCGGGTAGTGCAGGTGCCGGGGCAGGTGCCGGGCATGGCGAAGCGACGGTCGGCCCCCATCCCGTCGCCGTGGCGTCCTACGACGGCGACACCCCCAAGGACGTGCGCCGGGCGGTGCGCGAAGGCGCGCGGTGGATCTTCACCAACCCGGACATGCTGCACATCGGCATGCTCGCCCGGCACCAGTGGTGGGCGCGGGTGCTGAGGAAGCTGCGCTACGTCGTCATCGACGAGTGCCACGCCTACCGCGGAGTGTTCGGCGCGAATGTCGCGCTGGTGCTGCGGCGGTTGCTGCGCATGGCCCGCCACTACGGCGCCGAGCCGACCGTGGTGTTCGCGTCGGCGACGACGGCCGACCCCGCCGACCAGGCCGCGCGATTGATCGGCGAGCCGGTGGCGGCCGTCCTCGACGACGGCGCCCCGGTGGGCGAGCGCACCATCGCGTTGTGGGAGCCGGGACTGCTGCCGGACCTGCAGGGCGAAAACGGCGCCCCGGTGCGCCGGCCGGCCGTGACGGAGGCCGCCGACATCATGGCCGACCTGCTGGCCGACGGTGCGCGGACATTGACGTTCACCAGGTCGCGGCGCTCGGCGGAGACCATCGCGCTGGGGGTCCGCGAACGGTTGGAGAAGCGCGGCCGGGCGGACGTCGCCGCCCGCGTCGAATCCTACCGCGCCGGCTACCTGGCCGAGGATCGCCGCGACATCGAGCGCCGCCTCGACGACGGCGACTTGCTCGGCGTGGCCACCACCAACGCGCTGGAGTTGGGCATCGACGTCGGTGGCCTCGACGCCGTGGTCCAGGCCGGGTTCCCCGGGACGGTGGCGTCGTTCTGGCAGCAGGCCGGGCGCGCGGGCCGCCGCGGCCAGGGTGCGCTGGTGATCATGGTCGCCCGCGACGATCCGATGGACACCTACCTGGTCCACCACCCCTCGGCCCTGCTGGGCCGGCCGGTCGAGGCGACCGTGTTCGACCCCGCCAACCCCCATGTCCTGCGCGGCCACGTCTATTGCGCGGCGGTCGAGCTGCCGCTGACGGATGAGTTGCTGGCCGAGTGGGGTGCGGTGGGCGTCGCGAAGCAGATGGCCGACGACGGCTGGCTGCGCAAGCGGCGCGAGCGCTGGTACCCCACCGACCGCGACGAGGGCCCGCGCATGTCCGGGGCACACGCGGCGGTCGATCTGCGCGGCGGGCGCGGGCAGGACGTCGCCATCGTCGACGGCACCGACGGCCGCCTGCTCGGGACCATCGACGTCGGCCGGGCGATGCAGCAGATCCACGACGGCGCGGTGTACCTGCACCGGGGCGAGAGTTTCGTCATCGACCACCTGGACCTGGATTCGCTGTTGGCGCTGGCGCACCCGGAGGATCCGGAATGGTCGACGCACTCGCGGATGGACACCGACATCCGGATCCTCGAGGTCGGCGTCGTGCGCGACGTGGCGCCGGGCATCCAGGTCGCGTCCGTCGACGTCGAGGTGGAGCACCGCGTGACGTCGTATCTGCGGCGGCTGCCGTCGGGCGAGGTGCTTGATTCCGTCGAACTCGATTACCCGCCGGAGGTGCTGGAGACCCGCGCCGTGGCATACACCCTGTCGCCGGCGGTGTTGCGCCGGTGGGGCGTGGAGACGGCCGACGTACCCGGCGCTCTGCATGCGGCGGAGCACGCTGCGATCGGACTGTTGCCGCTGGTGGCGACGTGCGACCGGTGGGACATCGGCGGCGTGTCCACGGCGCTGCACATCGACACGGGCCAGCCGACGGTGTTCGTCTACGACGGTCACCCCGGCGGGGCGGGGTTCGCCGACCGCGGCTTCGCGACGTTTGGCGCGTGGATCCGCGCCACCCGCGACGCCGTCGCCGCCTGCGAGTGCGAGGCCGGCTGCCCGTCGTGCATCCAGTCGCCCAAGTGCGGCAACGGCAACGAGCCCCTGGACAAGGCCGGCGCCATCAAGGTGCTGTCCGGGCTCGCGGCCGCGCTGGCGGACTGACTGGCGGCAGGTCCGGGGCACGCTCCGTGCGAGTCCGGCTCCCCATTGCATGACGACGTTCCGGCCCCCGCGCGAGCCGGAATTCCACCGGGTTCCCCCTTGGCCGGTCCCGTGCGGCGACCGAACCCGGTGGCCGTTAGGATTCTGAAACATGATCGACGCCGACCAGATCCCCGCCAATGCCCTGAAGGGCCTCAAGGTCCTCAACCTCGCAGTCAACGTGCCCGGCCCGTGGGCCGCGGCGCGGTTGGGGATGCTCGGCGCGGAGGTCATCAAGGTCGAGCCGCCGACGGGCGATTCGCTGGAGGCGTGGTGCCCGTCCTGGTACGGCGAGATGGCGCAGGGTGCGACGGTCGAGCGCGTCGACGCGAAGTCGGGTTCCGGCCGGGCCCGAATCAATGAGCTTCTCGACGGCGCCGACGTCCTCATCACTTCCGTCCGCCCGTCCGCGCTGGCGCGCATGGGCATCGCCGACGCGGTCGAGGAGCACCAGCACCTGTGCCACGTGGAGATCGTCGGCGACTCCGAGGATCCGGAGCACCCCGGCCACGACCTGACGTACCAGGCCGCGGCCGGCACGCTGACCCCGCCGACGATGCCGCGGGTGCTGCTCGGCGATCTGCTGGGTGCCGAGCGCGCCGTGACCGCGGCACTGGCGCTGCTGGTGCGGCGCTCGGTCACCGGCCACGGCGGGCACGCCCGAGTCGGCCTGCGTCAGGCGGCCGACGCCGGTGCGGCCGGCCACCGTCACGGCATGACCGCCGAGGGCGGGCTGCTCGGCGGCGGTGTGCCCACCTACGGCCTGTACGAGGTCGAGGACGGTTGGGTGGCCGTCGCCGCTCTCGAGCCGCACTTCCACTCCCGTCTGGCGGACCTGACCCGCGCCACCGACGCCGAAACCCTGGCGCAGTACCTCCGCGGCCGCAAGCGCGCCACTGTGCTGCGCTGGGCCCACGATCACGACCTGCCGATCGCAGCGGTCGAGTAGCGGCCGGCTCGCGGCGGCCGCATGGTGGCGGCCCCGAGCAGCCATCAGCCTTCGGCCTCACCTCCCTCGCTCTCGTTTCCGCCGCTCGCGTCGTCGGCTGCCGGTCCGGCCCGGGCCACGGCGGAACGCTCTCCGCACGAGACGGTGACCTGCACGTCTTCCCCATCGCGGGTGCACCCCGTCATTGCGGCGCCGTTCGCGTCCGCGACGTCGGCGGCCGCCTCGCATCCCCCTCCCCCTCGTTGCGCGTCGACGGCACCGGCCACCGCAGCCAAGTCCGCGGCAACCGACGTGCGCCGCTGCTCCACCAAACCCGCTCCCGCGTGGATGGCCGCCATGGTCAACGCCAGCACCAGAGCGGTGATGAACGCACCGGTCACCGTCGTCGATCCCCGCTCATCGCGGAGCATCCGGCGGAGACTTCCCCTTCTCATCGTCCGCCTGCTCGATGTTCGACCGCTGATTGTTCGACTGCTCATTGTTCGGCCAGGGCGGTGGCGCGGCCGGTGACGTCGTAAAGCGGAAGACGCCTGGTCACGGTCACCTCGACCACGTCCGCACGCGCCGTGACATTGACCGAGGCACCGGAGACCGCGCTCCGCGCGGACTGCGCCGCGGCCGCGTCGCCACGGGCCTCAGCACGGGCGATGTGCCCGGCGGCATCGGTGACCGCGAGATGCGTGGCCACCACCGCGATCGCGCCGAGCGCCACCATGAGCACCGCGATGAGCGTGGACAGGGCGAAAGCCGTCTCGACGGTCGCCTGCCCGTCGTCGTCGGCGAGCAAGCGGCGCACGCGGCGGATCACTGGGTGTTCAGCGCCCGCTCGATGATGTCGGTCAGTGCGTCGGTGATCTGGCCGCCCGTGACCACGGTGTAGAGCAGCGCCCCGAACGCCGCCGCGGCGACGGTGCCCAGAGCGTATTCGACCGTGCTCATGCCACGGTCGTCGCCGGACAGGCCCAATGCGCGGCCGCGCAGGATGTGGAACAGCCGGGCGACAGGATTGTCCGAAGCGCCTCCCGCCGCACCGCCACCGACGCATTCGATGCAGTCGATGCAGTCGTCGGAGTCGGCGCCGGAGCCGTCGAAGGGATTCTCGAGCCAGATGTCGGGATCAAGGTTGGACATGGTTCCTCCTGGAAGTGCGTGCCCGAATCGGGCACGGCGAAATGTGATGGTTGGCCTGAACTGGTTGGACTGGTTGAACTGGTTGGACTGGGTGAACTGGTTGGACCGGCGTGGCTGGTCGGCACCGGGCGACCTGACTGAACCGGATCGGCCGGTCGATGGAGGGTGGCCGGATCCCTCGTAGGAGGTCCGCGCGCACGTGCCATGTCCCCGCTTCTCGTCGCGCCGCCCGTCACGTCGGCCCCATCGTCAGCGATCCGAGCATCGAGTCGGCCAGGCCGGCGATCGTCGGCACCAGCCCGAGGACCACGAAGGCCGGCAGGAAGCACAGCGCCAGCGGTCCGGCGATGAGCACTCCCGCCCGTTCCGCCGTCGCCTCCGCCCCATCGCCGGCGGCCGCCCGGCGCGCCACGGCCAGCTCCGCCACGCCCGCGGACATCGCGGCCCCCGAATCGCCGGAACGCCTGGCCAATGCGACGAGATCGGCCAGCTCCGGCACCTGCTCGAGCACCTTCCACGGAGACGCGACGCCAAGGGAAATGCGCACCGAGACGTCGTGAAGCGGACCGGACAGGCGCGGAGACGCCGCCGACGCCGTCGCGGCGGCCGCATCCCCCGGCGGCATGCCCGCGCTCAAACACGCGGCGAGAAGATCGAGGGACGACGCCGCGTCGAGCAGCCGCATGGGATCCGGTGGCCGTGTGCCGCCGCCGAGCCGATCGCGAATCCACGTCACCGCCCGCGGCCCCGCTGCCGAATCCTCGGCGGATCCCGATTGATGCGCCTGCGGTTCCCCATGGCTTTCCCGCGCCAGTTCCGGCCAGCGCTCGCTCGCCCGCGCCCCGATGGGGATCAGCGCGACGGCTGCGCACAGCAACAGAGCGACGGTCATCGGGTGCCCTCCGCCGCAGCCAGGATCCGGGTGCCCCACAGCACTCCGGCGCAGGTCAGCCCCGCCCCGACGATGAGCACCACGCCGCCGAGTCCCCCGGAGGCCAGGAACCCGACGGGCCCCGCCCCGAGCGCCTGGCCCATCGCGACGCCGAACACCGGCAGCGCCATGAGGATGAGCATGGTCACCCGCGGCCCCGCCAACGCCGCCGCCGTCCGCGACCGATGCGCCCGGCGAGCCGCGATGTCCCCGCGCCCGTGGTCGATGACGTCGGCCAGCCTCAGCCCGTGGGTTTCCGCGACGTGCCACGCCCTCGCGAGCCTGCGCAGCTCCGTCATCGCAGGAGCCTCGTCCACCGCGCGATCGAGCGAACCCGCGACCGATCCGCCCAGCCGCGCGCGCGACGCCGCCTCCGCCAGCGCCCCGGCCAACGGTTCCCCTGCTTCCTCCGCCGCGGCCGTCAGCGCCGACACCGGGGTGGCGCCCGCCCGCAGATCCGCGGCCAGCACCTCGGCCGCCCGCGCCGCCGAC
>NZ_DURI01000245.1 GCF_012837295.1 Corynebacterium sp.
ATCCCGGAAGAGCCGTTCGACATCAACGCCATCTGCAAGTCCATGGAGCGCCGGTTCCAGATGGGCGAGAAGTACGGCATCATCGTCGTCGCCGAGGGCGCCATGCCCGAGGAAGGCACGATGCAGTTCGAGGAGGGCGGCGTCGACCAGTTCGGCCACCAGACCTTCAACGGCATCGGCCAGGTCATCGGCAACGAGATCAAGGAGCGCACCGGATACGACGTGCGCACCACCGTCCTCGGCCACATCCAGCGCGGCGGCACGCCCACCGCCTACGACCGCGTGCTGGCCACCCGCTACGGCGTCCACGCCACCCGCGCCGTCCACGACGGCGACTACGGCAAGATCGTCGCCCTGCGCGGCGAGCACATCGAGCGCATCGACATCGACGACGCCGTCGCCGAACTCAAGGTCGTGCCGGAGCGCCGCTACGCCACCGCGAAGGCGCTGTTCGGCTAAAGCCCCAGCGTACGCTGTGGGGCGTGTTGAAACGTTCCATAGCCATCGCAATGGCCGTCGTCGGCCTCATCGTCGGAGCCGGATTCGCGTCCGGCCAGGAGATGATGCAGTATTTCGTCGCCTTCGGGCGCTGGGGGATCGCGGGGGCGGTGCTGGCCGGGGTCGTCATGGCCGCCGCCGCGGCGGCCGTGCTGTCGCTGGCCAGCTATTTCCTGGCCGGCGAGCACACCGCGGTGTTCGACCGCATTTCCTCGCCGATCATGTCGAGGATCCTCGACGTGGCGGTGATGGTGACGCTGTTCAGCACTGGGTTCGTCATGTTCGCCGGGGCGGGCGCGAACCTGAGGCAGCAATTCGACCTGCCCCTGTGGGTGGGATCGCTGCTCATGGTCGTCCTCGTCGCGTTGACGGGCATGCTCGACGTGGACAAGGTCACGCGGATCATCGGCGCGATTTCGCCGTTCATCATCGTCTTCCTCGTCGGCGCGTCGATCTACTCCATCATTCGGGCCGACGGCACGCTGGCGGAGCTCGAGCCGGCGACGGAGGGGCTGCTGACCACGCTGCCGAATTGGTGGGTCTCCGCCGTCAACTACGTGGGCTTCAACTTCATGGTGGCGGTGTCCATGGCCATCGTCATCGGCGGCACGCACCTCAACCCGCGCGAGGCCGGCGTCGGCGGTCTGCTGGGCGGGGCGATTTTCGGCGGGCTGCTCATCATCGTGTCGGTCGCGCTGTTCTATTCGGTGGAGGCCGTCGGCGGCGACGACATGCCCATGCTCACCATCGTCGACCGGGTGAACCCGGCGCTGGGCGTGGCGATGGCGGTGGTGGTCTACGGCATGATCTTCAACACCGCCATCGGCATGTTCTACGCGTTGGGCAAGCGCCTGACCCGCAATCGGAAGGACCGTTTCCGCCCGGTCTTCCTCGGCTCGGTCGCGGTCGGCCTGGCGCTGAGCTTCATCGGCTTCCAGACGCTCGTGTCCACCGTCTACCCGGCGATCGGCTACATCGGCATCGTGCTCATCATCGTGGTCATCGTCGCCCGCATGACCGGCCGGGCGAAGCTCGCGGAGGAGGCCGAGCGCCGCGCGGTCATCCGCGACCTGGTCCGCCGCCGCCTCGATCCCCGTGCGGTGTTCAGCAGGGACGATAGCGCGCGCCTGGAGCGCGAGGTGGCGGCCTCCAATGCCGACGACCGGGAACTCATCGACACCGTCCGGTCGGAAGTCTCCACGGAGCTCGACGACGGCCCGGCCACGCCTCAGTCGGCCGAGACCACGAAGGAATCCGACCGGTAGGGCAGCGCGACCAGGTCGCCGGGGGCGAATCCGAGGTGGTCGTGGAGGTACCACCGGAGGTTCGCCTCGACCTTCTCCCGCGTCGCCGGGGACGACCGCAGCCAGTAGGAGCGGGTCCGTGCGAGCTCGATGATTCGCCCGGGCGTGAGGGGCTGCTCCCATTCGGTGCGCAGTTCGTCGACGATGTGCAGGGGAGCGGCGACGTCCGGGATGAAGCCGGGTTTCTGCACGTCGCCGGCGTGCATGATCCGCGTCAGACGGTGCACCCAGGGGACGCGGACGTCGAGGGTGTTCCACGTCAGCACCACCCGGCCGCCGGGCCGCAGCAGCCGGGCGAATTCGGCGGAGGCCGCCGGGACGTCGACCCAGTGCCACGTCTGGGCGCAGGTGATCGCGTCGAAGGAGCCGTCCGCCAGTCCCGTCGCCTCGGCCGTGGCGCGGACGCGGGCCGCGGAGGGGCAGACGCGGGCCAGGGCGGCGAGCATTTCCGCGCCCGGGTCCACGGCGGTCACGCGGTGGCCGGCGGCGACCAGTGCGGCGGTCAGCTTGCCCGTGCCGGCGCCGACGTCGAGGACGTTCAGCGGAGCGGCCCCGGCCAATTCCACGACCTGGGGCGGATACTCGGGGCGCACGTCGTCGTAGGTTGCCGCGTCGCCGTCGGAAAGCGAATCCCCGAAGGCCCCCGCACCCGCCGCACGATGGACGCCATTGCGGAACGCGGGCATCGCCGCGCGCGACGTCGGGGGAACCGGGGGATGCTCGTTCGGGCCGGGCACGCGCCTACTCGGCCTCGAGCATGCCGTGGGACTCCGCGAAGGCACGGGCGGCGGCCTCGTCGGGGTGCGGACCGAAACGCAGGACGGACTGCTCGGTGACGTCGTAGATCAGGCCCGTCTCCGGCAGCCACGAAAGCTCGTGCGCGCCGTCGGCCGAGGAGCCCAGCTCGACCATGTCGGTGTTGCGCACGGACTCGGCGAACTTCTCGTCCGCCACCATCGTCGTGGACACGCCGTTCTGCGAGCCGTCGTCGAGCAGGCAGTTGATCGCCGGCAGCTCGGCGGGCGCGTCGGCGAGGCCGCGGGGCTTGTCCATGAGCACGAAGCACATCTCCGAATTCCAGCCCTCCGCCAGTTCGGGGGAGAGGGAATCGCGCAGCGCCTGCTTGTTCAGCTCCGCACCGTGGCCCTGGTTCGACGAACCGAGGAACATCGACGCGACGACGGCGATGGTCAGGATCACCGCCACGGCGATGGCGAGCCCGGCGAACAGGCCCTTCCGGCCGGAATCGGAGGGCGTGTCGTCGGTGCGGGCGTGGGTCATCGGGGCTCCCGGGGAATGATCGGCGATAACGATTGAGCAACGAGAACAGGGTAGTCCACCGGCCCGGCCCCGGGGTGCCCGCCTCCACCCGGCCACTAGTACGATGTCCCCCATGACCGCCGCTTACGCTGATGATCTGATGGACTACGACGAGGTCCTCGAGCGCTTCGACCCCGTGATGGGCATGGAGGTGCACGTCGAGCTCGCGACGAACACCAAGATGTTCTCCTCCTCCTCCGCCAATTTCGGCGCCGCGCCGAACAGCAACGTCGACCCGTGCAGCCTGGGCCTGCCGGGCGCGCTGCCCGTGGTGAACAAGACCGGCATCGAGTGGGCCATCAAGATCGGCCTGGCGCTCAACTGCGAGATCGCGGAGTCCTCGCGCTTCGCCCGGAAGAATTACTTCTACCCGGACCAGCCGAAGAACTACCAGATCTCCCAGTACGACGAGCCCATCGCGTTCGACGGCCACCTCGACGTCGTCCTCGACGATGGCACCGAGTGGCGCATCGAGATCGAGCGCGCCCACATGGAGGAGGACACCGGCAAGCTCACCCACCTGGGCGGCACGTCGGGCCGCATCCACGGCGCGACCCGTTCGCTGGTCGACTGCAACCGCGCGGGCGTGCCGCTGATCGAGATCGTGACCAAGCCGATCATCGGCGCCGGCGAGCGCGCCCCCGAGGTCGCCCGCGCCTACGTCTCCGCGCTGCGCGACCTGGTCAAGGCCCTGGGCGTCTCCGATGCCCGCATGGACCAGGGCTCGATGCGCGTCGACTCCAACCTGTCGCTGCGCCCGATCGGCCAGGAGGAGTTCGGCACCCGCACCGAGACGAAGAACATCAACTCCCTGAAGTCCGTCGAGCAGGCGGTGCGCTACGAGATGCAGCGCCAGGCGCAGGTCCTGACGGACGGCGGCTTCATCCGCCAGGAGACCCGCCACTACCAGGAGACCGACGGTTCGACGTCGGCCGGCCGCATCAAGGAGACCGCGGAGGACTACCGCTACTTCAACGACCCGGATCTGCCGCCGGTCATCGCCCCGCGCGAGTGGGTCGAGGAGATCCGCGCGACCTTGCCGGAGCTGCCGTGGGTCCGCCGCGCCCGCATCCAGCAGGAATGGGGCCTCAAGGACGAGGAGATGCGCGACCTGGTCAACGCCGGGGCCCTGGACCTCATCGTCGGCACCGTCGAAGCCGGCACCACCCCGGACGAGGCCCGCGCCTGGTGGGTCGCCTACCTGTCGCAGCAGGCCAACGCCCGCGGCGTCGAGCTTGCGGAGCTGGAGATCACCCCGGAGCAGGTCGCCCGCGTCGTCGCGCTGATCAAGGACGGCAAGCTGACCAACAAGCTCGCCCGCCAGGCCGTCGACGGCGTGCTCGCCGGCGAGGGCGACGTCGACGAGGTGGTCAAGGCCCGTGGCCTGGAGGTCGTCCGCGACGACGGCGCCATCGAGGCCGCCGTGGACGAGGCGCTGGCCGCCAACCCGGACATCGTGGAGAAGTACAAGGCCGGCAACAAGAAGGTCGTCGGCGCGATCGTGGGCCAGGTCATGAAGGCCACCCGCGGCAAGGCCGACCCGGCGCAGGTGAATCAGCTCATCGCGAAGAAGCTCGGCTAGTTCGCTTTACGACGCCCATGGGCCCGGCATCCGACGTGGATGCCGGGCCTTTTTTGGGGGGAGGTGCGGCGCGGGCGCCCGACCGGTGCCCGGGGCTCGGCCGGACTTTTCATGTTCCTGGCAATTTTGCCGGAAAAACATGCAGCGGGTCCGCAAAATAATGTCGGATATTGGGTATTGGAATCGACTGAATGGTCCGCTAACGTTGCTCGATGGTCGGGTTAATCGGTTGATTTGAGATAGTCGTCAACGATCAAAAGCGGGAACTGGGCCCCGATACCCTAAAGGGTGACCATGTCCGGGGGTAACCTATTGGTGCAGCGTAACGCTCGTGTTGGGGGGTGGGGTGCGGGTTGGGAAGTTGGGATTTCGGCTGTGGGGGTGCGGGTCGGGGGCGGGTGACCTGCATTGATCGGAATTGTGGGGGTGGCTCAAAATTAATTGCTTGGTGGCGTTGTTTTTGTGGTTACGCTGAAGGTGAAGTTGTTCAGCAGCGTGGCCGGTGGCGCGATCGTGGCGCGAATGGCCACATAAATGTGAGGAGATCACGATGAAGGTCAGGAAGATGACCGCGTGGGCCGGTGCGGCGATTCTCGCCACCGGTGCCATGGCAATGGGGGCTCCGGTGGCCCTCGCCGATGCCGACGACGACGGCGTTCTGGTTCAGGCGCAGCGCGCCGACGGCGACTCGGTCGCCGTCGAGCCGGGCGATGACGAACCGGGCGGCGGCGATGCCCCCGGCGACGAGCCGGATCCCGATGATCCCGGCGATGAGCCCGATCCCAGCGAGGAGCCGGACCCGAGCGAGGATCCGGACCCGAGCGAGGATCCGAGCGATGAGCCCGATCCCAGTGAAGAGCCCGACCCGAGCGAGGATCCGGGCGACGACAAGGACAAGGACAAGGACAAGGACAAGGACGAGACTCCGGCGTCCAAGGCCCGTCCGATCGAGCCGAAGCAGAAGCCGAAGAAGGGTGATCGTGGCGTGCCGGCCCGTACCGGCGACACCACCGCCGCGTGGGCCGCTGCGGGTGGCGTCGTCCTGATCTCGATCGCGGGTGGCACGTACGCGCTGCGTCGTCGTGAAGCCTGAGTTCGGTTGAGTTTCCGGGAGTGATGCGGGTGGCGTCGGCCGGGCGGTGAAGCAACCGCCCGGCCGGCGCCGATTCCGTGGGGGTCCGGTATGAAGGTGGAAAGTCCGGGTTCGGCTCGGGGAGGTGGAGTGATGTCCGGCAAGACACGGCCGTTCGGCCGCGTGCGGGTATTGGATGTCGTGGTTCTCCTGGTGGTCATCGCGGCATTCGCCGTCGGCGCCCACATCCTCGGTTTCGGGCCGTTCGCGGATTCCCGGTCGTCGGCCGATCGCGTCGACGCCAACGTCGACGTCACGGAGTCCCACGAGGAAATCGCGGCGTCGCAGCCCCTCGAGATGGCCATCCCCGCACTGGGTTTGCGCACCGACATCGACTCCGAGGCTTGCCCGTTGGAGGACGGCGCCCTCGATCCGCCGACGTTGGACACCGCCTGCTACTACGTCGCCGAGGATCGCCCGTACTCGTTGCCGGGCACCGACGTGCCGGACTTGTCCGTGCTGGCGGGTCATGCCGCCAGCGGCCGGGACGCCGTGTTCAACGACCTCTACGACAACGGCACCGACACCTTCACCCTGGAGAAGGGCGACGAACTGCTCGTGCGCACCCGCGCCGGCGGGGATCGGTGGCTGGTGTACGAGGCCACGGACTTCCACAACATCGACAAGGCTTCCCTCGGCGGCGATGCCGAGGTGTGGGGCGATGGCCCCATGCCCGGGCGGATGCTGACGATCAGCTGCATCCAGTCCCGCAACCCCTTCGCTTCGGCGACCCACAACGTCATCGTCGGCTGGACTTTCGCGGGCCTGGCCGACGCCCCGGCGGTCTGAGCTGCCGGTATCGCGATCATTGCCCGCATTGCCAGCACCACCTGCACCAACAACATCTTCAGCATTGCCAGATTGACTCTCCGACGGTCGCGGCAGGTTCCGTGGCGTCGGATGGCCACGACTTTTAGGAGCGGATCATCATGTCCACCTCGCCCGCCCGCACACGCGCGTTGCGGCCGGCCATCATCGCGGCGTTGGCCGCGGTGCCGTTGTTGCTCACCGCCTGCGGGCCGGATCTGCCGGCGCCGCCCGGTTCCCCCGGGGAAGGGGAGGAGGTCGAACAGGTCGCCATCGAGGAGTCGATGCCCGTGGAGCTCACGATGCCGGCCTTGGGGTTGTCGGAGCCGGTGGTCGAGGACTTGTGCCCGATGACGGATCGTGGCCTCGACCCGGTGCATTTGATGGACATTTGCTTCTACACCGCCGATGACAAGCCGTATGTCTTGCCGTCGACGGATCAGGAGGACGTCGCCGTGTTGGCGGGCCACGCCAACACCCGCATCCCGGGCGTTTTCGATGACGTCTATGACTCGCAGAAGCAGGAGTTCAACGTCAAACTCGGTGACGAGTTGCGCGTGCGCACGGAGGCGTCGGGAAGCAAGTGGCTCGTGTACAAGGC
>NZ_DURI01000246.1 GCF_012837295.1 Corynebacterium sp.
CCGAAGTCCATCAGGCGCTTGGACACGTCCTCGGCGGTGATGCCGGACTTTTTGGCCAGGTCGCGCACGTCCAGGATGCACTCGTGGGCGACCAGCCCGTTGTCGCCGACGTAGAGGGTCGGGAAGGAATCCTCCAGAGCCTTCGACACGTAATTGGCGTTGACCAGCGCCATCCGCGACGCCTCCGCCAAGCCCTCGGCGCCCATCATCGCGATGTACGTCCACGAGATCGGCAGCACCCCGGCCGAGCCATAGCGCGCCGCCGAAACGGGGCGGCCGGACACGGCGTCGAGGCCGCCGTCGGAAAGCAGCTCGCCGGACAACGGATCGGACGGCAGGAAGGGCACCAGGTGCTCGGCGACGCACACCGGGCCGACGCCGGGCCCACCGCCGCCGTGCGGGATGGTGAAGGTCTTGTGCAGGTTCAGGTGCGAGACGTCGCCGCCGAACTCGCCGGGCTGCGCGAGCCCGACCAGCGCATTGAGGTTCGCGCCGTCGATGTAGACCT
This sequence comes from Corynebacterium sp., assembly GCF_012837295.1. Lineage (GTDB taxonomy): Bacteria > Actinomycetota > Actinomycetes > Mycobacteriales > Mycobacteriaceae > Corynebacterium. The sequence goes on from NZ_DURI01000246.1 coordinate 509, forward strand.
GCCCGCCGGCCGCGTGGACCTTGGCGCAGACCTCGCGCACGTGGCCCTCGAAGACGCCGTGCGTGGACGGGTAGGTGATCATGATCGCCGCCACCGCGTCACCGTGCTTGGCCAGCTTCGCGTCGAGGTCGGCCAGGTCGATCGAACCGTCGTCCGCGCTGGCCACGGCAACGACCTTCAGGCCCGCCAGCGCCGCCGACGCCGCGTTGGTGCCGTGGGCCGACGCCGGGATGAGCACGATGTCACGGCCCTCGTCGCCGTTCGACACGTGGAACCGGCGGATCGCCAGCAGCCCGGCGAACTCGCCCTGTGAACCGGCATTGGGCTGCACCGACACCTTCGCGTACCCGGTGATCAGCGCCAGGCGCTCCTCCAGGTCGGCGATGAGCTCGAGCCAGCCGGCGGCCTGGTCGTCGGGCACCATCGGGTGGATGTCGGCGAACTCGGGCCACGTGATCGGCTCCATCGACACCGCCGCGTTGAGCTTCATGGTGCACGAGCCCAGCGGGATCATCGTGCGGTCCAGCGCCAGGTCGCGGTCGGACAGCCGCCGCAGGTAGCGCATCATCTGCGTTTCGGAACGGATGGTGCGGAAGATCGGGTGCGTCAGGATCTCGTCCCCGCGCAGCAGGTCCGCCAGCGGCCCGGCTTCGGGGGTCTGCTTTGCGACGGCGCCCGCCACCTCTTCCGCGGCCGGCTCGTCGTCTCCGGCGGCGCCGCCCGCGATGGCCGCGACCAGCGCGGCGACGTCGGCGTCGGTGGTGGATTCGCCGATGGACACGCCCACGACGTCGTCGGAGACGCGGCACAGGTTGAAGCCTGCGTCGAGGGCGCCGGCGAGCACCACGTCGGCCCCGGCTCGGGCGGAGTCGGCCCGGCCAGAGACGTCGACGGCGATGGTGTCGAAGAACGTGCCGTGCACCGGCGCGAGGCCGCGGTCGGTGAGCAGCGACGCCAGCGCGGCGGCGCGGGAGTGGACGGCCGCGGCGATCTCGCGCAGCCCCTCGGGGCCGTGCCATACCGCGTAGAAGCCGGCGCACACGGCCAACAGCGCCTGGGCGGTGCAGATGTTCGACGTCGCGCGGTCGCGGCGGATGTGCTGCTCGCGGGTCTGCAGGGCCAGGCGGTAGGCGGGGGCGCCGTCGGCATCGACGGAGACGCCGACCAAGCGGCCGGGCAGCTTGCGCTGCAGGGCCTCGGTGCAGGACATGAATCCGGCGTGCGGGCCGCCGAAGAACAGCGGGACGCCGAAGCGCTGCGCCGAACCGACGGCGATGTCCGCGCCCAGCGAGCCGGGCGAGGCGATGAGCACCTGCGCCAGCAGATCGCACGCCACGGTGACCAGGCCGCCGGCCTCCTTCGCCGAGGCGATGGACGCGGCCAGATCACGGACCTCGCCGGTGGTGCCCGGGTTGGACAGCACGACGCCGA
>NZ_DURI01000001.1 GCF_012837295.1 Corynebacterium sp.
CCCAGGCCCTTGAAGCCGTCGCCGATGACGCCGATGGCGACGATCAGCATGTAGAGGGTGCCGATCGCCAGCAGGGTCAGCACCCAGTTGGGAAGGCGGCGGATGCCGTGGGGGACGTCGCTGGCGGCGTCGTCCACACCGTGGCCGGCGGCGAGGTGGTCGGCCGTGGCGGTGGCCGTGGCGCGGGCGTCGTCGCCCGGGCGTGGGGAGGTCGTCATCGGTTCTCGATTCCTGGCTCTTCGGGGGGGGGCCCCGGACATCAGGGCGGGAGCACGCTCCCCGGCGCGGGTGCCGAGGGTATGCGTGCGTCGCAGTCTGGCCGGGCCAGGTGTCCTGTTAACGGAAACAAGGTGAACGGAAGGTGAACAAAGTCCGGTCGCCGGGGTGATGCTCGCCTCATGGGCCCCGGCGCGACGACTCCGATTACTCCGCGGACAGCGGAAGGTAGACGCGGCCACCGGCCGCCTCGAACTCCTCGGACTTCTCGGCCATACCGGCCTCGATCGCCTCGACGGTCTCGAGCCCGTGTTCCTTCGCGTACTCGCGGACGTCCTGCGAGATGCGCATGGAGCAGAACTTCGGCCCGCACATAGAGCAGAAGTGCGCGGTCTTCGCCGGCTCGGCCGGCAACGTCTCGTCGTGGTAGTCCAGGGCCGTATCCGGGTCGAGGGCCAGCGCGAACTGGTCGTGCCAGCGGAATTCGAAGCGGGCCTTGGACAGGGCGTCGTCGCGCTCCTGGGCGCGGGGCAGCCCCTTGGCCAGGTCCGCGGAGTGCGCCGCGATCTTGTAGGTGATCACGCCGACCTTCACGTCGTCGCGGTTGGGCAGCCCCAGGTGCTCCTTCGGGGTGACGTAGCAGAGCATCGCCGTGCCGGCCTGCGCGATCATCGCCGCACCGATCGCCGAGGTGATGTGGTCGTACCCCGGCGCGATGTCGGTGGCCAGCGGGCCGAGGGTGTAGAACGGCGCCTCCTCGCACCATTCCTCCTCGAGTCGGACGTTCTCCGCGATCTTGTGCATGGGCACGTGGCCGGGGCCCTCGATCATCACCTGCACGCCGCGGGACTTCGCGATCTTCGTCAACTCGCCCAGCGTCCGCAGCTCCGCGAACTGCGCCTCGTCGTTGGCGTCGGCGATGGAGCCGGGGCGCAGGCCGTCGCCGAGCGAAAAGGTGATGTCGTACCGGGCGAAGATGTCGCACAGTTCGGCGAAGTTCTCGTACAGGAACGACTCGCGGTGGTGGGCCAGGCACCACGCCGCCATGATCGACCCGCCGCGCGAGACGATGCCCGTGACGCGGTTCGCGGCCAGGGGCACGTAGCGCAGCAGGACGCCGGCGTGGACGGTCATGTAGTCGACGCCCTGCTCCGCCTGCTCGATGACGGTGTCGCGGTAGATCTCCCACGTCAGCGCCGCCGGGTCACCGTTGACCTTCTCCAGCGCCTGGTAGATGGGCACGGTGCCGACCGGCACGGGGGAGTTGCGCAGGATCCACTCGCGGGTCTCGTGAATGTCGGCGCCCGTGGACAGGTCCATGATCGTGTCGGCGCCCCAACGGGTCGCCCACACCATCTTCTCGACCTCCTCGGCGATCGACGAAGTGACCACCGAGTTGCCGATGTTCGCGTTGACCTTCACCGCGAACTTCTTGCCGATGATCATCGGCTCCAGCTCCGGGTGGTTCTTGTTCGCGCAGATCACCGCGCGGCCGGCGGCGACCTCGGAACGCACCAGCTCGGCGTCGGCGTCCTCGCGGGCGGCGATGAAGGCCATTTCCGGGGTGACGATCCCCGCGCGCGCCCAGGCCAGCTGGGTCGACGCCTTCAGGTCCGGGCTTTCCGACGACGCCGGCGCGGGAGCCGGGGTCGGCCAGGAGTTCCTCGTCTTCGGCAGCCCACCGTGCAGATCCGGGTCGGCGCCGGTCTCGGTGTACGGGCCGGAGGTGTCGTACGCGTCGAAGTGCGTGCCATCGGTGAGATTGATGCGGCGCGCCGGGATGCGGAGGACGACGTCATCCGAATCGAACGGCGAACCATCGAACACGACGTCGTCGTAAAGCTTCTCGGAGCGGTAAACCGGGCCGGTGGTGACCTGGTCCCGGGCCTCGTCCATGGGGTTCACGGCATGCTTCGCCATAGCGGTCCTTTCCTACGCCGGCATTACCCGGACAGGTTCGAACGGTCGGCATCCGCATTCCCGATGCCCTCTCAGCGCCGGTTCGGTAGGCGCTCCCGTGGGAATTATTCGGTTATGTGAATGGAGAGTACCCGATGGGGCGCGAGCGCTGGATCGGGGAGGAGCATCCGGTGAATGCGACGGGGGCCGCGCGCCGGGCGCCCATCATGCCGGACAGGTGAGATGGGGGTGCCCACGCGGGATTTGCCGGAACAAAACGGGGTCACCCGGTCTCCTAATGGTTAGGGCAAGGAGTTGCGGACGGTGCGTTTGCGGCTTTACATAGTCCTGGGATCAACTGCGGATAATTTGGCAATAGGAGAAGTGGAATAGTGGCCTCACCGTTCGGAAACTCGGAAACGCCCGGGTCAGGAGGCTTCGGCGGTCCGCCGGGCTCCGGATTCGGTGGCTCGCCCTCTGGCTCCGGCGGAGGCTTCGACACCCCCGGGCGGGGCGACTCCGACTTCGGCACCGCGCCCGCCGGGGGTGGCTCCGGTTTCGGTGCTCCGTCCGCAGGCGAAGCATCGGGGGGATTCGGCTCCGTTCCGGCCGGAGGCTCCGCGGGAAGCTCGTCCGGCGGTTTCGGCAGCGGCTTCGGCACGGGTTCAGGGAACGGTGACGGACCGTCGGGCGGAGGCTTCGGCAAAGGACAGTCGGGCGGCGGCTTCCCCGACGGGGCCGGTTCGTCCGACGGCGATGCGGCCACCAGCTACGGCACCGGCCCGTGGCCGTGGGTCATCGCGGCCACGGCGACGGCGGTCATCGGCCTGATCCTGGGCCTCGTCGCGTATTTCACCGCAACGCCCACGGACGGCGCATACTCCGCGCTCGCCTTCGGGGGTTGGGCGCTGGCGGGCATCGTCACCTTCGTGCTGTTGGGGATGCACCTCATGGAGGACACCCGCAGGCAGGCCGCCGGGCCGTACATCGGCAGCACCGGGCAAGTCGCCCTCTACCGGGCGGCGGCGGGAATCGGCCTGGTGGCCGTGATCGTCACCGCCATCGAAATCGCTCTGTGGGCGTCGAAGCTGGGGGTCGCGTGATGATCGAACGCACTCAACGGAACGCCGGCCGGGCCGCTCGCCGGATCATCGGAGCCGCGGGAATCGCCGCACTGGCGCTGACCGCGGGGGCCACCGGCGCGGTCGCCCAGGAACAGGACGAAAACGCCGCCTTCGGCGATTTCGCGGGATGCATCGCCGGATCCAAGTCCGGGGACATTCTGCTGGTCATGGACGAGTCCGGTTCGCTCGTCGGCTCGGGCACGGATGTGGCCACGGACCCCGACGCCAAGCGCGTCGAGGCCGCCCAGGCATTCGTGTCGCGGATGGCCGAATACGCCGAGGTCACCGAAAGCGACATCAACATCCGCCTCGCCGGATTCGGCGGGACCTACAACGCCGCCACCGACTGGACCGCGCTCGAATCCGACGGAGACGGCACCAACCTCGACGGCGACATCGAAGCTTTCGCCGACCGCGCCAACGAGGACTGGACCGACTATTCCGCAGGCCTGTCCGGGGCGGCCGCGGCCTTCGAGGGCGGGGAGAGCCCCTGCCGCACCGTCCTGTTTTTCAGCGACGGCCAGCCCACCGCCGACGGTTCTTCCCCCGAGGCGATCATGGACCAGGTCTGCCATGCCGACGGACCCGTGGGGCGTCTGCGGGCCAGCGGCATTCAGGTCTTCACCATTGGTTTGTCCAGCGGTTCCGTCGACCCCGCGCCGCACATGCGGAGGATCTCCGAAGACGACGGCTGCTCCGGATCGGCGGCCAACGGCGCGTACATCGACGCCGCCGACGCGTCCGCCCTGACCGCGGCATTCGAGAAGATGGCGCCGTCCCTCGGCCTCGGTTTCGAGCAATCCCGGCAGATCAACGACTCTGTCGAATTCACGCTGGACAACTCGGTCAGCCCGGTGAAGCTCAGCGTGACTCCCACCGGCGCGGGGCTCGAGGACATCGGCAGCCTCACTCCCGTGCTGACCCCGCCGGGAGGAGAGCCGACGGCGCTGACCGAGGGAGTTTCGGACGTCGCCGGCAATCCCGTCACCGTGACGGGTGGCGGCGATGGCGCCAAGGGGGCCGTGAAGGTCAATCTCGATCGCGGCGGCGATGCGTGGGCCGGCAACTGGACCTTCGGCTACCAGGTCGAGGGCGGCCAATCCGATGACGCCGGGTACGAGTTCCAGCTGGACATCATCCCGGGCTTGAGCATCGTCGTCGACGGTTCTCAGCCGGGAGTCCCGCTGGCCAAGTCCGACGACGAAACCATCGGCGTGTCCATCGAGGGGCCGGACGGCGGGAACCGCCAGTTCGACGGAGACGCGCGCTTCACCGCCCGCATCGAACCGGCCAACGGGGAGCCCCCGGTCACGCTGGTGGAAAACGCCGACATCCGGTCCGGCACCCTGGACGTCCCCCTGGACGCGGTCACCGGGGCGTTGGCCGGCAGTCTGAAGATGGATCTGACCGTCACCACGGCCGGCGTCGACGGCCGGCCGGGGACCCGACTGCAGCCGCTGCACTTCTCCAAGGACGTTTCCGTCGCCCCGGCGACGATGCCCAAGGTGCCCGGCGCCGTGACCCTGGACATGAACGGCACGGAGGGAACCGCGACCATGCAGGTCGCGGGACCCGGCAGCGTCTGGGTCGAACCGGGCTCCTTCGCCGTCGGCGACGCGACGGTCGAGTACACGGCCGACCGCGACGCATCTGCTCCGCTGGTACTGCAGCGCGGCGAAACCGGGGAAATCATCATTTCCGCCACCACCGCGGCGGCCGTCGACCGCGCCATCACGGATGCGTCCCTGCCGGTCGTCGCCGTGGATTCCGAGTCCGGCGAGCAGAGCACGGTGGACGTGCGCGTGGATGGCGCGCTGAGCGCCCCCATCGACAAGGCCACATTCGGCGTCGCACTCGTTCTCGCGCTGCTGCTGGCCCTGCTCATCCCGCTCGGGGTGCTGTACCTGATGAAGTACATCACCGGCCGCATCCCCTCCCGTCCCGGCATCCACGCCGTCCGCATTCCGGTCACTCTCGACGGAACGACCGTTTTGCGCACCGACAAGGGCGGCGAGTTCGATCTGCCCTACGACGAGGTCATCGCCGCACCGCGGGTCACCTCGAGCGGCCGTTCGATAACGCTGGCGGGGGAGCGGGTGGACGTGAAGACGGGCCTGAATCCGTTCGAACCGCCGAAGGCGGTGGCCGAGAGCCCGAATTCAATTTCGGATTCCGGCGAGCGCTCGGGCGGATCGGCGCGTCTGCCGCTGGCCGTCCACGACCATTGGTTCGCGGTGGCCATGCCGCCGGCCGAACCGTCGGGGATGCAGGACCCCATGGGGGCCTTCGGCCCGATGGGCCCGATGGGCGGCGAGCCCGGTCAGGAGGCGCCGATCCAGGCGTCGATCATCGTCGCGGCCGACGAGGGCATCACCCGCGATCGGCTGGCCCGGATCATCGACGACGTCCGCCGCAACGGCGCCGACCGATTGGGCAGGTTGCGGGAAACCATGAGCGCGTCCGCCCCGACGGGCGGAGGCGAAGGGAAGCGCGCAAAGGGCCCGAAAGCCGCCAAGACCAAGCGGGGCCGCCGGGGCGATTCCGGCGGTGACGCTCAGGGCACCCCGCCGCAGCAGCCGATGCAGCAGCCTCCGCACACCGGGTTCCCGAACCAGCCGAACCAGAACAACCAGTTCGGCGGCCCCGCCGGGGGCGCCGTTCCGGGGTCCGGCGCCGGATCTTCCGGATCAGGCTGGGGCGACTCCGGCACCCGCGGCACTTCCGCCGGAACGGGCTGGGGCGACTCCGGCACCGGCGGTACTTCCGCCGGTTCGGGCTGGGGCGATCCCGGTTCCGATTCCGGCTGGGGAGGCTCCGGCGGGAGCGGCTCCGGCTGGGGCGGTTCCGACGGTGGCTTCGGGAATCCCCCGGGCAACGGCGACCGATAAACGACTCAATACCAATCAACCCCCGATAAGGAATCGAACGTGGAGAAATTTCTCGTGGTCGGCTGCGGCGGCTCCGGCGCCGTCACCCAGGCCTACATCATCGACCAGCTGAAGGCGTACCTGCGCCAGGTCGCCCCCGAGCGCACCGAGCTCCCTGCCGCCTGGCAGTTCGTGTCCGTCGACGCGCCGCTGTCGGCCGAACCCGGTCCGGCGGGGCTCGCCAACGTTCCGCAGTCCGGAGGCCAGTACGTCAGCGTCGGCAACAGCCTCCACTACAACCAATTCGAGCAGGGTCTGTCGCAGCAGCTCGCCCGCACCGGCTCCCTCGGCGAGATCTCCACGTGGGCGACCTCGGAACCCGAGACGCTCAATCTGCCGATCGACCGCGGCGCCGGCCAGCGCCGCGCCCTCGGCCGCATGTTGACCATCCAAAACCTGGAAAAGATCCACGACGGGCTCCGCTCGGCGATGGACCGCCTCAACCGCATGGAGACGAACGCGGAGCTCAACGAGCTGAACCACCGGATCACCGGGCGCCGTTCGGACGTGACCGACAGCGAGCCGATCGCCCTGGTCATCGGATCGATGGCGGGCGGTTCCGGAGCGTCGATGGTGTTCGACATCGCCAGGCTCATTTCGACGCTCCCGGGCAACATGCCGTCGCGCACGGCGATCTTCATGATGAGCCCCGAGGTCTTCGAATCCCTTTCGGAAGATGATCGCCGGGGAATGTGGCCGAACTCGCTGGCCATGTTTGGCGAGGCCTTCGCCGCCCAGACGGGCGCCTCGGCCGCCCATGACCGTGCGATCTTCAAGGCGATGGGGCTGTCCGTCACCCCCAAGAGCTCGTCCTTCGCTCGACTGTTCCCGATCGGCGCCCGCATGGGCGGCAACCGGTCCAAGTTCGGCGACGGTTCGCCGGCGGCCATCTACCGCGGCCTCGGCCGGGCGCTCGCGGCGTTGATGACCTCCCGCAAGGCGCTCGGGTCGTTCACCCAGTACACGCTGGGCAACTCCGGCGCCATCGAGGGCAGCCGGTCCATCCTCGGCTGGGGCTCGCCGTCGAAGTTCAGCTGGAACGACGTCCCCTGGGGGTCCATGGGGTACGCGCAGCTCTCGATGGGGCGCGACCGTTACGCCGAGTACGCCGCGCAGCGTCTCGCACGGTCGTCGTTCGAAAGGCTCCTGGAGGGTCACCTCAGCGCCGACGACCCGTCGACGGGCAAGGAACAGCTGGACAAGCGCCTGTTCGAGCGGATGCCGGACTTCCTCGCCGGGTGTCGTCTGCCTTCCCAGATGGTCGGGGGACTGGGCGCTTCGGACGTGTACCCATGGCTGGGCAGCGTGTTCGGATCCTCCTTCTCCGCGCCCGCCGCCAACGAAGCGGTCCGGAACATCCGCCAGACCCTGCCGGCCGGCGACGGGATGAAGTCGAAGGACTGGGCGGACCTGGTCCGCCGTCGCCTCTCCGAGCTCGGCGGCCCCGTCGACCAGCTGTTGTCGGGCAACGCGTACGCCACCGTCCACAAGTTCGCGGACTTCTTCGCGGATCAGGTCATCGCGGAGATCGAGCGAGACCTGTCCCGATTTGGCGTGCCGTTCGTGGAAGAGACCATCGACCGTCTGGCGGAGATGCTCCAGGAGCAGCTCGTCCCTCAGCTCAAGAATTTCGTGCAGGCGGCCGCGGGCATGAACCCGATGGCGCCGTCGCCGCAGCTCGAGACGTTGCTCCAGCCGCTCAACGCCCGCGGCACGGTGAACAATTCCGCGCAGATCGCGGACAACATTGCCGCCAGCTACAGCATGCAGCTGACCCAGTACCACCTGCTGCAGGTCGCGCAGATCCTCACCGACGTCTTCGACGACTTCCGGGCATCGGTCCTCATGCGGCTCAAGCGTTCGCTGGAAAGCGTCCACAAGGACCTTGACCACGACAACGAGCGCAAGGACGTCAACCTCAATCTCGCGGACGTCGCCACCTCCGACCCGGTCGCGTGGCCCCGCGACGGCGAGGAGAAGATCGACGATCGCTTCCGCAGCTCCGCCAACGAAATCCTGATCACGGAAACCGACAAGTTCCCGGTCGATTACGAGGCGCACATGCTGGGCACGATGCGCGCCACGGTGCCGGACCTCCGCACTTTCGAGCAGGCCGTCTCCTCCGCCACGCGGGAGATCATCATGGGCGATTGGGACACCCAGGGCGGCGTCAAGGCCCCGAACAACACCCTGTGCCCGGCGAGCGGTCCGGAATCCGGGCCTGGCAATCGTGCGGGTTGGGTGTCGAAGCACCTCACGCGCCCGCCCTACGATCAGGGCGAGAAGCGCGATTCCCGCGCCGCGACCTTCGACCCCCGTCTGCGCCCGGCCGATTTGATCGAGCGCACCCGCCTGTGGATTTCCCGCCCGGCGAAGCCCTTCAGCGACTTCATCGGGGTCGATCTCCGGTCGTACCTGTCGCGTGACGCGGCTTCGAACGACGCGGAGTACGACGGCCGCGTCAACCGCCTGCACGATGCCTTCTATAAGGCGCTGCACCAGGCGCGGCCCCTCGCGGCCGTGTCGTCGGAGATGCTGAACCGCGTCTACGGCATCGGCCGCGAGCAGTACCACTTCAACTTCTCCGAAATCCCGCTCGACGGCCTCGAGGCCGGAGCCCGCCTGTCGGAGATCATCCAGAACGACACCACCCGCGACGAGGCGACGATCACCACCTTCGAGTCGGCCTTCACCACCGACAACCGGGTGTTCAGCATCGACGTCTTCGGCTCCTACCCGAACTACTCGCCGGTGGTGTTCTCTTCGCTGTTCCCGCACATCGCGGAAGATTGGAACGGCCGCGGCGGAAACTCGGAGAGCTTCTGGGAGCTGCGCCGCGCCCGGCCGCTGCCGGCGGCGCTGCCGCTGACCGATGACGAGCGTCGCGCGATGGTCGCGGGCTGGCACATCGGCGTGCTCACCGGCCGGATCTACATTTCCGGGCTGGGCACCGCCGACGCGGCCGCCCACATTTTCGACGACGCGAACAACGAATGGGTGGCGTTCCCGCCGAAGCTGCTGACGCCCCCGAGCAAGTTCCGCGGCAACGAGGATTGGATGCCCGCGGTGATCGAGTCGGTGCTGCTGGCCTACGCCGACGTCCAGTCCGCGCCCCCGGGTGGCCGGATCGGCGACTCGCTTCGTCCGTACCGCCTGCTCAGGGAGCTTTACGACGATGGCGCGGAAGCCCCCACGACGGGTGCCGTGGATCATTCCGTGGTGAAGCTCCTGGCGGAATGGCTGGCCACGGGGAAGGACCCGCAGAGTGACACGGGGGCGTCGCCCCATGGTTCGACGGTGGCCGAGCGCAAGGAGAAGGCCGAGGAGATCCTCCGCGGCGCCCGCGCGAAGGCGTCCCACTTCCTGTCGGGTGCGGGACGATCGGCGCTGCCCGGCGCCCGCGGCAACGACCGCCCTTGGTCCTACGTCGTCGATCGCCGCATCGCCGCCGAGATGCCGCTGTACCGCGACCTCGCGGATGACGTCGACGTCATGGCGGCGGATCTGCTGAAACGGCTCGAAGAGGCCGCGAAGCTCGCCGAGAACTGGGGCCGCGAGCCGGCCATGCCGCCGCAGCCGCTGATCACCGGGGCCGACGACCCGACCCATGATTCGCGCCCCGCGGGCTTCGGCGGAGGTCTGATCTGATGAAGGACATCATCATCTTCCTCGGGCACGGCGCGGGGCCGAACGCGATCCGCGCGAACCTCGTGGATTTGGCGACCCTCGGCCTGGTGACCCGATTCCACTGGATCGACACCGCCTCGGCCGGCAACGAAATCGAGGTAGTCGAGCACGACGAGGCGGAGGGCGTGCGGATCCGTCTGCAGAGGGTCAGCGACGCGCTTCGCGTCGACGGCAGCCGACGGGTTCTCCTCGTCGCGCTCGATGAGCCGGACGAACACGGTTCCACCGTCGACCTTCCCGCCGTGATGCGGTGGACCAACGCGATCGACGACATCTTGTCGTCGTCAAGCGAACGCGTTCACCTGGTCCTGCCCCGCCTGCCCCTGCCCCGGACCGCCCCCGCGCGGATGGTCGGCTGGACGACGCTGGTGCTGTCCCCGGAAGACTCCGACTCGCCCTCCGACGCGAAGGATCCGCAACGCCGCGCCGATGGCCCGGATGCGCTGGCCCGGTACGCGGCGCCCGCCGTCGCCGGCCTGACGGGGCTCTGGGCCGGGGCATCGGAAACTCCGGTCCTCGACGGCCCCCGTGGGGCGATGGCCTCCGGCGAAGGCGGCGTCGTGCGACTGACCCGCGTCTATCACCGGCGCATCGACACCACGGACATGGAGGCGGGGATCCGGCGGCGCACGCTCGACGTCACCGAGCGCGTGCCGCAGCCCGTCCGCGAAGGGAACCGACGCGTCACCATCGCGGACGACGACGCCGAGATCACCGGCAAGATGGCCGAGGGCTTCGCCCGATCCTCCGCGCCCTACCTCTTGTCCGAACTCCGGCCCAGCCAGAATCCAGAGTCCTCCAAGGTCGGCGCGTGGGAGACGCTCAAGCGGTTCTTCTCGTTCTTCTTCAAGGCGGTCATCGGCACGCCCGGAGACTGGGTGGCGGCGGGATCCGCGACCGTCCAGCGGGGTTTCGCGCGGATGGTGCAGAACACGCTGTATGGCCAGGATTCCGCGATCGAGGTGGTCTGCGGCCGTCACTCCGGCGCGCGGCATTCCGGATCGATCGATGAGATCGGCGCGGCCAGCAGCCATCTCCGGGAACGGCTCGATCGTGCCGACGACCAGATCCGAATCGGCGAGCCCCCGTCCCTTGCGCTGATGTGGCGCGCCTACGCCAACACGTGCCTGACGCTCGTCGACGGCGGCGAGCGGGAGCAGGGCGTCTTGGCCGCGCCCCGCGACCACTACGGCAACGGCGTCGTCGTCGAACGGCCCGAGCTGGCCGTGCCCGATGCGGGCGACACGTTCAACGGAGAACACCACACGCTGCGGTCGATGCTCGGCGACTCCCTCGGCGACACGACGATCGCCCCCTACGACCCGCACGGGGCCGCGGCCTACGCGGGAGCCCTGGATTACGTCGCGGACAAGACCACCGACCGATCCGTGCTCAACCTGCAGTCGCGGTTCGACGAATGGAGGCGCCGCAACTCCACGAGTTTCGCCTGGCGCATCGGCGAGCGACTGTCCGGGTTCATGGAGGAATCACGGGCGCGCGCGGCCGGCTGCGCCGAGCAGCTGCGTCAGATCCAGGCGGAGCTCGAGGCCCTGGGCGGCGACGACGGCGAGGCCAGCCGCCGCCTGGCGCGCACCCTGCGCATCCTGACGGGGCTGTGGTTCGTGCTGTCGTTGATCACCGTCTACCTCGTCGTCGCGGAGTACGAGCCGGGCATCCGCATTCCGAGGCTCGGATGGTCGCTGACCTGGAATTGGGGCCTGTTGGCCTTCCTGGTGGTCACGCTGGTGATGCTGCTGATCCAGTTCCTGGTCTTCGCCAGGGCCCAGCGCGGGATCTTCGACCGGATCACCAGGCGCACCCTGCTCGCCCACAACGAGCGGATCGCCGCCGAAAACCTCGGCACCGCGATCGGCGACGTCGAGCGCTGCGCCCGTTCCTATGCTCAGCACCAGTCGTGGAGCGCGATCCTCGGGCGAGCGCTGTCGAGCCCCTTCGGCTCTTCCCTCGAGGCGGAGGCGCCGCTGCGCATCCCGCACGCGGGTCTGCCCCGGTCCACGGTCATCGCGGAAGCCGACATCGATGAGCGCCGTGCGCTGGAAGCGGTTCAGCTCCTGCGGGACCGGGTGTTCCCGCCGTCGTGGGCGGAGGATTCCCTCGAGAACCTGATCACGGCCGCACGGGACGAGGTCCAGGCCAGCGGAGTGATGATCCCCGACGATTCCCAGTTGTACGGCGCCATGGGCCGTGGTTCGAACTCGCCGCTGGATCGCATCGCCACGGTCGCGGTCGACGAGGAGCTGGACCGCAGCCGGGAAGCCGATGCCGTGTGGGCCCGGGCGCTGGAGGATCTGTCGCGCTCCGGTGACGCCGATGCCCTCGTGCGCACCCTGCGCATGTGGGAAGACGGGGTCGAGAAGGAGATTCCGAGCCACAGGCTTTTCGACGGGCTCGACGTCGACTCGCGGGTCGGATTCACCGGATCGGCGATGACCGCGATGGGCCACAACAAGGGCGGAACCGAGGTCGACCCGGAAGTCAGTTCGCTGCACCGCGAGCCGTCGGCCGCCAACGGGCCGGTGAACACGCTGTCGAAGTCGGTGACCGTCGTGCAGTACGGCAGGACTTCGCAGGCCGAGTGGATCGCCTCCGAGGTCACGTCGAACGATCCCCTGCCGCGGCGGGTGGATCCCGTGTTCCCGCGCGACGAGGCCGGCGTCGACGAGCCCGGCCCGCGGAGGGCCGGAATCTCGCTGCCGGGCTTCGGCGATGGACTGGTGTGATGACGAAATTCGATGCGCGTGAGCTGGGCGAGAGCCCGACGGACGCGAAACGTGGAGGAAGCAAGTGAACGAATTGTCCGGGAACGACGACAAGTCCCGCGCGATTTCGGAAGTGCCCGAGTACATCCTCCGGGCGATCGTGCGGATGGGGGAGCCCTCCGTCCAGGCGATCGAGAGGATTCTCCCCGCGCAGCACAAGAAGCTGGCGGCGGACATTCACCGGCGGCTGGTCCGCGGTGACCGTCGCGACGCCGACGGTGATTCCGGGAACGACGGTGCCGCCACCGCCGCCACCGCCGCGAGCGCGACGGCGCCGGTGACTTCCGGCGAGGATGCGGGCCGTGCGTCGTGGGCCGTGGACGAGACTGCGGCGGCACCGGTGGCGGCCCCGGTCGGGCATTTCGGCCCCGCACCTTCGCTGCAGGCGGGCGCCGCTCCCGCCCAGTCGGATGCGGCGC
>NZ_DURI01000247.1 GCF_012837295.1 Corynebacterium sp.
CTGCGGCGGGTGCGCGGTCCAGCAGGTGCGGCCACGCCTTCGGGGCGGGCGGATCGTCGTCCGCGCCGCACGGCACCAGGGCGAGACCGGCGTCGGAGAGTACGCGCGCCGTCGCCTCCTGCTCGCCGAACGGCCTCGGCCTCGGGATGACGATGGCGCGGGCGCCCGCGGCGGCGATGTCCGCGATGGAGTTCTGGCCCGCCGCCGCGACCACGACGTCCGCGGCGCACAGGTACGGCCAGGGGTCGGCGACCCAGCCGTGCGCCGCGTCGAGGATCCGCACGTCCGCATCAGGGCATGCGGCGGCGACGGCGTCGAAGTAGCCCTCCGGCAGGTCCCCGCCCCCGGCGCCGCCGAGGACCGTGACGCGCATGCGGTCCGATGAACGCCCCGTATCGTCCGCACCGGCCGCATCGAGCGGGTCACGGGAGTCACCGAAGTCCGCGCCGGAGGTGGTGCGCTCGCGGCCCTCGAAGCGCGTGATGCCACCGACCGCGTGGACGCGGTCGGCCACCGGCTCGAGGTGGGCGGGCAACGGCACCCACTCCGGCCAGGCGGCGATGATCCCGTCGGCGATGGAGTGCCCCAGCACGTGGGGGCGGTCCCGGCGATCACCCGGCATGGCCTGCACCGTCACCGGCGTGCCGTGCAGACGTGCGAGCAGGGCGACCTCGACGGAGACGTCGACGTGGAGCACCGCGGGCATGTCCGCGGCATCTCCCGCCGCAGCATCGCCGCCGGCCAGGAACCCGGAGATCATCGCCATCCGCCGGGCCATGCCGGCAGAACCCGGCGGCGCCCAATGCAGTGCCCCGCCGGCGGTGGGGTCCGCGCCGGGGATGCCCGGCGGGTCCATGGGCAACCGGAGGTCGGCGTCGTCACGGGAGCCCAGCGTCGTCGCGGCGATCCCGCGTCCGGCCAGCGCGGATCGCAGGGCCCCGGCGCGCATGGCGTGCCCGGAACCATGATGGTGGACGTACATGCCGATGCGCGTCATGACTGGGCCCCCTGGCTTTCGCGCAGGTCGTGCAGGACATCGCCGTCGCCCCCGTGGTCGCCGCCGCCGTCGCCGTCGCCGCACCCTTCGCCGCCACCGTCGCCCTCGCCGAGGAGGCGGCGGTAGATGGCTTCGTAATGGCGGATCATCGTCGTCACGCTCAGGTCGCGCTCGGCGGCGGCGCGCACGGCCGCCCGATCCATGTCCATGGCCTCATGCAGCACCCGTGCCAGTCCCTCGACGTCGCCGGCCGCGGCGGTGCGCCCGATCGCCGGCGAAACGACCTCGGCCAACCCTCCGCGGGCGAACGCCGCGACGGGCGTGCCGCAGGCGGCGGCTTCGGCGGCGACGAGGCCGAAGGGCTCATCCCATTCGGGCGTGACCAGGCAGACGGCGGCGCGGCCCACCAGGCCCGCCAGCGCGCGGTAGCCGAGTTCGCCGACCATGCGCACCGACCCCGGGGCGCTCCGCCCGATCTCGGGGGCGAGCACGTCGCGCGCGTAGTCCACGTCGCCGATGCGGCCGGCCAGCACCAGGGGCACCCCGGCCCGGCGGGCC
>NZ_DURI01000248.1 GCF_012837295.1 Corynebacterium sp.
CCCCACCCCGCACCCTGCGGCGGGCCGATGAAGCGGGTGAGCAGCCGAAGGTCCGGATCCATCACCTCGAACAGCAGGCGCGCCCGGTCGGCGTGCGGACGGCACCCGATGAAGCACCCGACCGTCGGAGCCTCCTGAGTCAAGGATCCGATCCAGATGAACCGGCAGTGCAGGCCCTCCGCGATGCGCGACGCGAGCTTCGCCCGCTCCCAGCGATACGACTGCGTCAGCTGGATCTGGCGGATGACCGGCCGATCGCGCACGTCCAATTCGGCGGCGGTCAGCGCATGCTTAGGCGTGGTCGCCGCACCCTGCTCGGCGAGAAGCCCGAACGCGACCTGCATGTGCAGCTCCATGTTCCGGGTGTCGTCGTTGGCGTCGGCCCACGCAAACAATCGCTTGACCTGCTGCATCAAATGAAGGTCCATGCCCGGCCCCTCGCTTTCGATCTCCGGCTCCGCACCGGCACCGCGGCCGATTCCGCGGTTGCGCCCGCAGACTATGCGGCGCGCCGGATCACACCGGACGCCCTCCCAAACGGTCGTTCGAGGAACTCGCAAACCCGGCCGAAATGGCACGGCTGGTATCCAGAGATCTCCATTATCGGGCGTGCACGGTCTCCCGGTCCATGCTCGGGGACGATTCCATGAGCTGATCGAATACCTTGGCCGCGACGCCGTGGATCTTCTCCGCGTAATTCGCCTTCTGATTCTGCTGGGCTCCCCGGACGCCGTCGGCCGATTTCAGGTCGGCGATCGGCGCGTGCACGTCCTGTGCGGTCGCCGGCATCGAGTGCATGTGCGGCACGTGCCCCAGGAGCAGTTCCCCGGGTTCCTGGCCCAGGCTCTCGGCGATGCCACGGGACTCGTCGCCGAAGCGGTCCCGGAATCGTTCGAACGCGCCAACCAACTGTTCCTGGCCATTCGACTTCTTCTTCACGTATTCGAGGGTCGTGTACCCGAGGTATTGGAGCGAACGGCCCTGCTTACCGAACACCCGGAGCGCCTGGAGCTTCTCCTCGACGTCCGGGGCGAACATGCGCCATTCCATCTCGTTCGCTTCGACGATTTCGCTGTAGTCGGTGACCCACTTTCGGAACCACCGGGACAGATTGTCGAATGCGTGGAAGCTGAAAAGATCCGTCGCAGTTGGGGTCACGAAGGCATCGCATCCCAGAAGCACCGTGCGATTGAACGGGCCGAGACTCGGGCCCACATCGAAGAAGATCACGTCATACCGGTCCTGGTTCTCCATCGCGACGGCAAGCTGGCCGGCCCAATGAATGCGTCGGAAATCTCCGGTCTTCCGGGCCACCGCGGCGTGCCACGATTCGCTCATCACGTCTTCGATCTCGGACAGGGCGGGATGTCCGGGCAACACGTCGACCCCGAACCGCCGCGACCGATACGGGCGGATGTCCGCATTGATCGTCGTCTCGCCCTCGCGGAGCGGCACGAAAAGGGAGTAGACGGTTCGGGCGAGGGATCGCTTCAGTGCCATTTCCGCGGCACGAGGCTCGGGAAGCCCCTCTTTGCCGACGCCATTACCCGAGTCCGCACTCGACGTTTCCGCGTAGATTTCGGCGCACTGATCCTCATCGAGCATCAGCTGCGTCGCATTGCACTGCGGATCACAATCGACGTACAGGACGCGCTTGCCCCGCTCCGCGAAGTAGTGGGCGACATTGGTCGACAGCGTCGTCTTGCCCACCCCTCCCTTGTTGTTGAAGAAGCTGATCGTCCGCAATTCCCGTGCCACCGGAGCCTCCCTTGATGCACCACATTTGGCGCACATGCCAAACGACACCGCCCTGCGTCAGACGGTGCCGCTCATGTGAACGTTCGAATCTTATCGGCGGCCCACGTTCGCCTATCGCGCGCCCCCACCCCGCCTCGCGCCACCGTCCGTAGACTCGTCACATGTCACAGACGAACGAGCCGACCACCACCCCCGACCAGCCCGTCCGCCTGACCGCCGATTTCGCCGACGCCATGCCGGAGATGGCCATCGAATGGTCCGCGCAGGAATCGCCTTCCCCCGAGATCGTCGTGCTCAACGACGACCTCGCCCGCGAGCTCGGCCTCGATCCCGAGTGGCTCCACTCCCCCGCCGGCGTCGAATTCCTGACGGGGCGCGCCGGAGCCGACGCCAACTCCGATGACGCGACGAACCCCGCCCGCGGCGCCACCCATTCTTCAGCTACCGCCCCCTACCGCCCGGTAGCGCAGGCGTATTCGGGCCACCAGTTCGGGCAGTTCGTGCCCATCCTCGGTGACGGCCGTGCGCTGCTCCTCGGCGAGATCGCCGACCGCGACGGCGATCTCCGCGACATCCATCTCAAGGGTTCCGGCCCGACCCCCTTCGCCCGCCGCGGCGACGGCCTCGCCGCGCTCGGCCCGATGCTGCGCGAGTACCTGGTCGCCGAGGCCATGCACGCCCTGGGCATCCCGACCACCCGCGCGCTGGCGGTCATCGCCACTGGCGGCCGCGTCCAGCGCGAGCGGGCGCTGCCCGGCGCGATCCTGGTGAGGGTGGCGGCGAGTCATCTGCGCGTCGGTTCGTTTCAGTTCGCTCGGACGCATGGCGGAGACGACGTCGTCAAGCGTCTCGTCGACCATGCCGCCGCCCGGCACTACCCGGACGTGCTCTCGCTGCCCCAAGCCGAGCGTCCGCTGGCCCTGTTCGATGCCGTCGCCGATGCGCAGGCGAGCCTGGTCGCGGCGTGGCTGGGCGCCGGGTTCGTGCACGGGGTGATGAACACCGACAACATCACCATCTCCGGCGAGACCATCGACTACGGCCCGTGCGCCTTCCTCGACGCGCACGACCCGGGCGCCGTGTTCAGCTCGATCGACCGGCAGGGCATCTACGCCTACGGGGGCCAGCCGCGCGTGCTCGAGTGGGATCTGGCCCGGTTCACGGAGACCCTCGCCCCGCTTTACGACGCCGACGCCGACCGTGCCCTGACCCTCGCACGCGAGCACCTCGCCGGGTTCAGGGAGCTCGTCGATGGCCGGATCCTCGAGACGTGGAAGGCCAAGTTGGGGCTGGGTGATGGGACGCCGGAGGCCGACGTCGCTACCGTGCACGCCGTGGTCGAGGAATGGTTGGCGATGCTCGGCGACGACAACCCCGACCACACCCTCGTCCACCGGGCGCTGACTCTCGTCGCCGCCGGAGGGCGAGCCGACGGTGCGGGCGACGGTCAGACAAACGGCGCGGATGACGGCCGAGACAGCGTCGATCCCGAAGTCGCCGAGGCCGCGTTCCTCGCCCACTTCACCGACGGCGACCGTGCGAAGGAGTGGCTGGAGACCTGGCGGGAGCTGGGCCCCGACGCCGATCGGATGCGCCGCGCGAACCCGATCTACATCCCGCGCAACCACCTCGTTGAGGAGGCCCTGGCCGCCGCGGGCGCCGGCGACGCCAACGAGCCCCGCAACATGCACCCCTTCCACGCCCTGCTGGCGAGGATCACCGACCCATTCACGTCGAGCAGCAACCCCGACGACGAACGCTTCGAGCGCCCTGCCCCCGAAGAATTCGGCGACTACACGACGTACTGCGGGACGTAGCCGCTTTCCCCGACCAGCCTCTTTCACGCCCTCCGCTTTCCAACGCCCCTCCGCCACCGTCACCGCCCGATAGAACCCACCACCCCCGCACCCCACACCCACCGTGGGGCGCGGGGGCGTTTTCATCCCCCAAAAGAGCCACATCGGCGCACCCCATCACCGTTACCCATGCCCCGGGCGGACTCCA
>NZ_DURI01000249.1 GCF_012837295.1 Corynebacterium sp.
CCGGCCGACGCCGCCCATGGCCAGGAGACCAGCCCGCCGACGGCTGTGACCGTGATGCCGGCCAGCTGCACCGCGAGCGAGACCGCCGGGTGCGACAGTGGCGACATCCGGGTGCGCCACAGCGCCGGGAACATGGTGATCAGGGTCCCCGACGCCGCCAGGCCCAGGAAGCCGATGAGGTTCACGGCTTCGTGGGCGAGCAGCAGGCCGTCGTGAAGCGAATCGCCGACCGGCGAGGCCAGCAGCGCACCGAATGCCGCGCCCACCGGCAGCAGGCACGCGGAGGCGACGTAGTGGGCGACGGTGATGGCGAAGGGGCGGTCGCGCCCGGCGACGAGATCGCGGCCCAGCGACACCGCGTGCCACGCCACGGCCAGGCCGACGATGGTCGCGCCGACGGTGGTCACCGGCCACCATTCGCCGAGCTTGCCGACGATGGTGACCACGATCCCGCCATTGAGCAGGTAAATCCGCGCGAGCTGGATCCGGCGGGCCTCCTCGGGGACGTCGATTTTCAGGAGGCGCTCGGTGAAGTGGCGGCTCCACACGAGGATCGAGTTCGTCGCCGCGCCGAGAGTGAACAGGTGCACCATCAGCCAGCGGCCGTCGTCGAGGAAGGGGTGGATCATCGCGGCGACGATGATCGCCGCGAACCACCAGCGCACCGGACGTCCCGCCCGGCGGTGCCAGGAGGCGCGGCGGGGGCGGGAGGTCGCTTCGGCGCGACCGGGGGCGGTGGGCGAGGTCATGCCGCACATAATACGCAACAGTAATGCGCAATAATAGCCCTTGGGTGCGGGTGCGGGTGCGGGTGGCCGCGGCACCGGCGGTCGTGGTGGCGCTCGCGGGGGCGAGCGCACCTCCTCCCAGGGTGAAGTATATTTACCTCGATGGCGGGGAGATGCCCCGCCAACCGGCGGAAAGCGGGGTGTGGTGGGCACTGTGTGGCGCGCGGACGAGAAGGGTCCCGCGGAAGACGTCGGCCAAGAGGCCCCCGTACCCGCCGTGAGCTCCGCGGATGGGGCCGGTCGAGGCGCCCCCGTATCCGCCGTGAGTTCGGCGGACGACGCCGCACCGCCCCGGATCACCCGCATCGTCGTGGTCGTCCCCGCCCACGACGAACGCGACCGCATCGCCGCCTGCGTCGACTCCGTCATCGCGTCGGCGCAGTTCACGGGCCTGCCCGTCATGGTCCGCGTCATCCTCGACGCCTGCACCGACGACACTGCCGCGATGGTGCCGGCCGGTGGCGGGGAGGTGGGCGTCGTCAAGCGAATCGTCGACCACCGCAACGTCGGGGCCGCCCGGGCCGCCGGCGTCGACCCTCTCGACCTGCGCGCCGACGTGTGGCTGGCGCACACCGACGCGGACACCATCGTCGCGCCGGAATGGCTGGCCGCGCAGCTCGCGCATGCCGATGCCGGCGCGGATGCGGTGGTCGGCAGCATCGGCGTCGCCGATTGGGAGCAGCGTCCCGGGGGTCTGCGCGCGGTTTTCGAGAGGCTTTACGACGACGCCCCCGGCCACCACCACATCCACGGCGCCAACCTCGGCGTGCGTGGGTCGGCCTACGGGTGGGTCGGCGGTTTCCGGGCGTTGGCGGAATCCGAGGACGTCGATCTGGTCGAGCGCCTCGTCGCGTCGGGTGCGCGCGTGGAGCGGGTGGCCGACTGCCGCGTGGTCACCTCGGCGCGGGTGTCGCGGCGCACCGGCGGCGGGATGTCGGGCTACCTCGACGAACTCGCGGCCCGCGGAGTGGCGGCCGGCGACTCTGCCCCATCCGGCACCTCAGCCCCATCCGGCGAAACGGCCCTCGAGCCGCACCGGCCCGCGTAGGACGCGCCACCCGGCGTCCGCGCCGTCGACCTGCACCGGCACGTCCCGTCGGCCGGGGTGCGGAGCCAGGCCCCGCCGCGCCCAGATGCGCAGGTGCCGATGACGGGCCGTGAGGAACCGGGCGAGGGGCCGGCCGCCGGGATCGGTGATCGCGCTGCGGCCGGCTGGCTCGATCGCTTCCATCAGGCGGGCCCAGCCACCGGGGATTTCGCCGGCGGGGTGAAGCAGTTCCACTTCCGCCCGCGCACCGCCGACGGCCGGGCCGACGCGGGGATCGGCGGGAAACGGGTTGGGCACGCCGGCCGGCAGGACCACGCGGCAGTCGCCCGCGGCCAGGCACGCGGCGATGGTCGCGGCCACCGCGCCCGGCGCCCAGGACGCGGGACGGTGGAGGTGGACCTGCACGTCGGGGACGTCGAAGACGACGCCGGCCGGCCGCGCGATGGGGTGCGTGATGCGGCGGGCGAGCAGAAGCGTCTCGCGGTTCTTCTCCGCCGCCGCGGTGGCTTCATCGGCGGGGCGGCCGGCCCAATCCGGGCCATCGTGCCAGGCCACGGCCTCGGCGACGCGACGGAACCGCGCGCCCGCCCGCCACAGGCGCCACGCGAAATCCCAGTCTTCGCCGCCGTAGCCGACGATGGAACCGTCGAAACCGCCGACGGCCTCGAACAGCTCCCGGCTCACGGTGAGCACGGCGGAGATGATGAAACGGAACGAGGAATCATCGGCGTCGGCCAGATCCCGCGTCGCGCGGTAGCCGTCCTCCAGCCAGTCGGGATCGCCGAGGGGGAAGATCCCGGCCAGGGGATCGCCGCCCACGACGTCAACCGGGAACGTCGCGTGCCTGCGCTTGCCGACGGTCACCGTCCGCGCGTCCATCCCGGCGACTGCCGCGGCGACGTACCCGGGTGCGGGGACGGTGTCGCAGTCCAGGAAACACAGGACCTCG
Source organism: Corynebacterium sp. (assembly GCF_012837295.1). Taxonomy (GTDB): domain Bacteria; phylum Actinomycetota; class Actinomycetes; order Mycobacteriales; family Mycobacteriaceae; genus Corynebacterium. The sequence continues at coordinate 2,786 of NZ_DURI01000249.1, forward strand.
CCGGTGCCCGCCGAGGCCCCGAGATTGCGCGCCGCCGCCGCGCGGAAACCCAGGTCCTCCTGCTTGACGACGGTCACCGCCGGCCCATCCGCCGCATCGATCTCGGGAATGCGGGGAGATCCATCGTCGGCGACGATGATCCGCAGCAGCTCGCGGGGATAGGTTTGCCGGGCGACGGCGGCGAGCATGCGGTGCAGGCCGGCCGGGTCGTCGTAATGGGGGATGACCACGTCGACGGTGGGCAAGCTGCTCATCGCCACGCCTCCCGGTGGGCTGCGGCGACGTCGGCCCAGCTCCATTCGACGGGTGCATCGGCCCACGTGGACGCGGGGTCGGCGAGGGCGTCGGCGATGGCTCCGGCGAGGTTTCCGCGGTCGACCACGTACAGGTGCCCGGGCCAGCGTGCGGCCGTTTCGGCGACGTAATCGCCGGCCACCGCGATGGGGCGGCGCCCGACGCCGAGCCACGAGTTCAGCGACCCGGACGCCGAAATGTGCCGGTGCGCGGTGACGGGCACGTCCACGGCGGCCA
>NZ_DURI01000250.1 GCF_012837295.1 Corynebacterium sp.
ATTAGCAGCCCTGGCAAAACCTCGGTCGAAATTGGCTAACTCTGCCAATTCGGGGCGATTCGTCCGCGGCGCGGGCATCGTGGCGGACGCCATCATCGCACGACGTGCGGACACGGAAAAACCGCCCGGGTGAAAACCCGGGCGGTCATTTCGCGGTGGCCACGTGACGGCCCTTCTGAGCCGCCTCGCCGTTCCAAACCGTGTCATCGGTCCGTCGTCAAGCGACGGGTCCGGCGATGCGGCTTAGTGGAACTGGCCCTCCTCGGTGGAGCCCTTCAGGGCGGTCGTGGAGGAGTTGGGGTCGACCGTGGTGGCGATGCGGTCGAAGTAGCCGGCGCCGACCTCGCGCTGGTGCTTGACGGCGGTGAAGCCACGCTCCTCGGCGGCCTTGAACTCGCGGTTCTGCAGGTCGACGAAGGCCGGCATGCCCTCGCGGGCGTAGCCGTGGGCCAGGTCGAACATGCCGTAGTTCAGGGCGTGGAAGCCGGCCAGGGTGATGAACTGGAACTTGAAGCCCATCTTGCCCAGCTCCTTCTGGAACTTGGCGATCTCGTCGGCCTCGAGGTGCGCCGACCAGTTGAAGGACGGGGAGCAGTTGTAGGCCAGCAGCTGGTCCGGGAACTCCTCGCGGACGCCCTCGGCGAACTTCTTGGCGAGCTCCAGGTCCGGGGTGCCGGTCTCCATCCAGATCAGGTCAGAGTACGGGGCGTAGGACTTGGCGCGCTCGATGCAGGGCTCCAGGCCGTTCTTGACGCGGTAGTAGCCCTCGGCGGTGCGGTCGCCCTCGATGAACTTCTGATCGCGCTCGTCGACGTCGGAGGTGATCAGGGTGGCCGCCTCGGCGTCGGTGCGCGCGATGATGACGGTCGGGGTGTTGGCGACGTCGGCCGCGAGACGGGCCGAGGTCAGGGTGCGGATGTGCTGCTGGGTCGGGATCAGCACCTTGCCACCGAGGTGGCCGCACTTCTTCTCGGAGGCCAGCTGGTCCTCCCAGTGGGTGCCCGCGGCACCGGCCTGGATCATGCCCTTCTGCAGCTCGTACACGTTCAGCGCGCCGCCGAAGCCGGCCTCGCCGTCCGCGACGATCGGCAGCAGCCAGTTGTCGACGGAGGTGTCGCCCTCGATGCGCGCGATCTCGTCGGCGCGGAGCAGGGCGTTGTTGATGCGGCGGACCACGGCCGGCACGGAGTTGGCCGGGTACAGGGACTGGTCCGGGTAGGTGTGGCCGGAGAGGTTCGCGTCGCCGGCGACCTGCCAACCCGAGAGGTAGACGGCCTTCAGGCCGGCGCGGGCCTGCTGGACGGCCATGTTGCCGGTCAGGGCGCCGAGGGAGTTGATGTAGGAGTCGTCGTCGACGTTGACGCCCTCCCACAGGATCTCGGCGCCACGGCGGGCGAGGGTGTTCTCCTCGACGACGGTGCCCTGCAGCTCCTCGACCTGCTCGGCGGTGTACTCGCGCTTGATGCCCTTCCAGCGGGGGTTCTCGTCCCAATCCTTCTGGATTTCCTGGGCGGTACGGGCCTTGCCGACGTTCGACATATCCGGGTCACTTCCTTAACTAGGACTTCGGGATCCGGGCCGGGTGCGGCGCTCGATGAATCATCGCGCCATACGGCATCCGGGATTGTGGGGTTACACGGCGTAGGCAGACGTCTCCCGTGGATTCGCGTCGCCGGGTGCGGAAAACACCCAACGAACGGTTCCGGTGACTGCCCGCTTTCGCGTGCCGTGGTTCACATCATGGGGGACGCGGTGCGTTCCGTCAAGGAAACTGGGTTGTAAATTTAAGTGCTTTTTTCCCGCAAAGTTGCGAAGAATGCAAAGAGTGTGATGTGACGCGCCCTCGGCACTTATGTGCTGGTGATGGTGCATGGCGACGGTGTTATTCGCGTCCGTCGTGACAAGCAGGTGAAGATCACCCCCCGCTTTGGGGTGGCGTGAGTCACTGGCGGTCAAGGTGTCCGCCGTGCCTCCGACGGCGCCTGGCTTACGGCGTTCGGGGGTGCCCCGGGTGTAGTGGAGATTGCGTGGTCAGGGCGTATTCCGGCAACCCGAACGGGTGGATCCCCGTTTTGCGCCCACGCGGGGGTGGTCGGGCGTCGGGCAGGGGCCGCCGTGCAGGGGGAGGCGGTGGACACCGGTCATGGCGACGATCGCGGAACGGTGCCGCGCGAGACGCGCATCACATATGGTTGTCCCATCGCCAACGGATGGCGGCCGGTGCATCGCGCCCGGCGGGTCCGCACGGCGGAACCCGGGTGCCGCGCCCCGACGCGGACGACGGGCCGTCGCCAAGCAACAACCCCCGCCACCACCCCCGGCCCCATCCCGCGACGCGCCCCGCATGGGACGCGCAGCGAGCGTGACACCGAGCGTGACAACGAACCCTTACTTAAGGAGAGCAATGACCGAGCGCATCACCGCCGGCGGCCTGCAGGTCGCCAAGGTTCTCTACGATTTCGTCAACGACACCGCCCTTCCCGCCGCCGGCATCGAGGACAAGGACGCCTTCTGGCAGGGCTTCGGCGACATCGTCGAGAAGTACACCCCGCGCAACGTCGAGCTGCTGGCCAAGCGCGACGAGCTGCAGGCCAAGCTCGACGACTGGTACCGCGAGAACCCGGGCGAGCAGGACATGGACGCCTACGTCGCCTTCCTGAAGGAGATCGGCTACCTCGTCGAGGATCCGGGCGAGTACGAGGTGACCACCGCCAACGTGGACACCGAGATCACCAGCACCGCCGGCCCGCAGCTCGTCGTGCCGGTGCTCAACGCCCGCTTCGCCATCAACGCCGCCAACGCGCGCTGGGGCTCGCTCTACGACGCCCTCTACGGCACCAACGCCATCTCCGAAGAGGGGGGCGCCGAGAAGGACGGCAAGGGCTACAACAAGGTGCGCGGCGACCGCGTCATCGCCTGGGGCCGCGACTTCCTGGACAAGGGCGTCCCGCTGCTCGAGGGCAGCCACGCCGACGTCACCTCCTACGACATCGTCGACGGCCGCCTCGTGGCCACCATCGACGGCAACCAGGTCGGCCTGCGCGAGCCCGAGGTCCTGGTCGGCTACACCGGCGAGATCGGCGACCCGGACTCCATCTACCTCAAGCACAACGGCCTGCACATCCAGATCCTCATCGATCCGGAGTCGCCGATCGGCAAGACCGACAAGGCCGGCGTCAAGGACATCATCCTGGAGGCCGCGGTCACCAACATCATGGACCTCGAGGATTCCGTCGCCGCCGTCGACGCCGCCGACAAGGTCCTGGGCTACACCAACTGGCTCGGCCTCAACGTGGGCGACCTCGAGATCGACATCACCAAGGGCGGCAAGCCCGCCAAGCGCGCCATCAACGACGACCGCACCTACACCGACCTCGAGGGCAACGAGCAGAAGCTGCACGGCCGCTCCCTCAACCTGGTCCGCAACGTCGGCCACCTGATGCGCAACCCCGCGATCCTCGACCGCAACGGCGAGGAGATCCACGAGGGCATCATGGACGCGGTCATCACCCCGATCTGCGCCATCCCCGGCATGGACCAGAACAACGCCCGCAAGAACTCCCGCACCGGCTCCATCTACATCGTGAAGCCGAAGCAGCACGGCCCGGAGGAGTCCGCCTTCACCAACGAGCTGTTCGCGGCCGTCGAGGACCTCCTCGGCCTGGACCGCAACACCATGAAGGTGGGCCTCATGGACGAGGAGCGCCGCACCTCGGTGAACCTCGACGCCGCCATCAAGGAGGTCTCGGAGCGCGTGGTGTTCATCAACACCGGCTTCATGGACCGCACCGGCGACGAGATCCACACCTCCATCCAGGCGGGACCGATGTTCCGCAAGGCCGCGCAGAAGACCGCGCCGTGGATGCTCGCGTACGAGGACAACAACGTCGACGCCGGCCTGGCGCACGGCCTGCAGGGCAAGGCGCAGATCGGCAAGGGCATGTGGGCCATGACCGAGCTGATGGCCGAGCTGCTCGAGCAGAAGATCGGCCAGCCGAAGCAGGGCGCCTCCACCGCGTGGGTGCCGTCGCCGACCGGCGCCGTCCTCCACGCCACGCACTACCACCAGGTCGACGTGTTCGAGGTCCAGGACAAGCTGATCACCGACGGCCGCCGCGACACCCGCAAGGACCTGCTGACCATCCCGGTCGCCGCCGCCAAGCCGGGCGAGCCGGGCGCCGACTGGTCGGACGAGGAGAAGCAGAACGAGCTGGACAACAACTGCCAGTCGATCCTCGGCTACGTCATCCGCTGGGTCGAGCAGGGCGTCGGCTGCTCCAAGGTCCCCGACATCAACGACGTCGACCTCATGGAGGACCGCGCCACGCTGCGCATCTCCTCGCAGACGCTGGCCAACTGGCTGCTGCACGGCGTCGTGTCGGAGGAGCAGATCATCGATTCGCTCCACCGCATGGCCGAGGTCGTCGACCGCCAGAACGAAGGCGACGACGCCTACCTGCCGATGGCCAAGGACTTCGACCAGTCCATCGGCTTCCAGGCCGCCAAGGAGCTGATCCTGGAGGGCACCAAGCAGCCGTCCGGCTACACCGAGCCGATCCTGCACCGCGCCCGCCTGGACTTCAAGGCCCGCCACGGCATCGACCAGGGCTAGACCAGGGCCAGACCAGGACTAGACCAGGGCCAGGCCAGGGCCAGGCCAGGTCGGCGCCGGGCCAGTCCAGGCCGGCGTCGGGCGAGCGCCGCGCCGGGGTTGATCCCGACCGCGGCCGCCGCTCCGGCCGCC
>NZ_DURI01000251.1 GCF_012837295.1 Corynebacterium sp.
CCGTCCAGTGGGAGGACGGCAATGAGTACCCGCTCATCGTCGTCGACGTGACCTCCGAGTCGCACCCGTTCTGGACCGGCGCCCAGCGTGTCATGGACACCGCCGGCCGCGTCGAGAAGTTCCAGCGCCGTTACGGCAACCGCGTCCCCCGCCGCACCAAGAAGAACTAAGAAGGAGGGTAACCCCAAATGGCAGTTCCCAAGCGCCGCATGTCGCGGGCCAATACCCGCGCCCGCCGTTCCCAGTGGAAGGCCGACAACGTCGCCCTCCAGGAGGTCAAGATCGACGGCCAGGTGCACATGGTGCCCCGCCGCCTGGTCAAGGCCGCCCAGCTCGGCCTGGTCGACGTCAAGCAGTTCTAGTCGGCGCCCGGCCGCGCATGGCGCGCCGAACGTGACGAACTGAGCCGACCGCAGGCTTCACGAAGACCCGCTCCCGCAATGGGGGCGGGTCTTCGTCATGTCCGGGGTGGTCGGCGCCGGGGCCCGGCTGGACCGCGTCTTCGAAAACGTCCGGCGTTGCTCTCAGCGCCGGCTCAGCCGTTCACGGCACAATGGGCGCATGAAGATTTTGGTGGTGGACGACGATCAGGCCGTGCGCGAATCGTTGCGGCGGTCGCTGACGTTCAACGGGTACACCGTTGAGTTGGCGGAAGATGGCGAGCAGGCGCTGGCGAAGATCTCGTCGGACCGGCCCGATCTGGCGATCCTCGACGTGATGATGCCCAAGCTCGACGGCCTCGACGTGTGCCGTCGCCTGCGCAGCGAGGGCGACGACCTGCCGGTGCTCATGCTCACCGCCCGCGACTCGGTGTCCGAGCGCGTGTCGGGCCTCGACGCCGGCGCCGACGATTACCTGCCCAAGCCCTTCGCGCTGGAGGAGCTGCTGGCGCGCGTGCGCTCCCTGCTGCGCCGCGCCGCGCTGGAGCCCACGACGTCGCAGGATCCGGTGGCCCTGAAGTTCGAGGACCTCAGCCTCGATCCCGACACCCGCGAGGTGTTCCGCGGCGAGCGCGCCATCAGCCTGACCCGCACCGAGTTCGCGTTGCTCGAGCTGCTGATGAACAATCCGCGACGCGTGCTGTCGCGCACGTCGATCCTCGAGGACGTGTGGGGCTACGACTTCCCGACCTCCGGCAATGCGCTGGAGGTGTACATCGGGTACCTGCGCCGTAAGACCGAGGCCGAGGGCGAGTCGCGCCTCATCCACACCGTCCGCGGCGTGGGCTACGTCCTGCGGGAGACCGCGCCGTGATCCTGCGCCGTTCCCGTGCCGCCGGTTCGACCGCGGGCGGACCGGGGGCTTCGCCCGATGCGGTGGCCGCGGATGGGCTTGACGACGCCGACGGGCTCGCCCCCGAGGCGGACGTACGGGACGGTGCCGCGAGCGCCCGTGGCGGCAAAGGCCGGCCGGGGAAGAACGGCAAATCCGGGAAATCCGGGTGGGGTGGTCGGAAGGCCGGGGCGTCGCAAAGCGATGACGAGGAATTCGACCGGGCCTTCAATTCGGGGTTCGGCCACCGGCTCTCGCTGCGGTGGCGGCTCACCCTCCTGACCGCGTTGATCGTGGCGGCGTCGGTGGGCCTGATGACTCTCGCCGCGTTCGTCACCGTGCAGGCGACGCTGTACCGCGAAGTCGACGACAACCTGAAGACGCAGGCGACGCAGCTGCTCAACTCGCCGTACGCCTCCGAGTTCGCCATCGAGCCGATCGTGACGGCCGATTCGCTGAAGATCCTCAACCCGAATCTCGACGCGATGTTCTTCGCCCGCGACAACGTCACCGGCCGCGGCGGCACCATCAACATCGGCGGCCCGGAGTTGGCGGTGATCAGGGGAAACCGCATGGAGTCGCTGCGCACCGACGAGTTCAGCAACAAGCGGATCTACGCCATCCACGATCCGTCGGGCGCGACGCTGGTGCTCGCGCACAGCCTCGATTCGACGAATGCCGTGCTGCGGTCCCTGGGCGGCGTGCTGTTCGTGATCTCGGCGATCGGCGTCTTCTTCGCCGCCGCCGCCGGCATCACCGTGGCCACCGCCGGCCTGCGCCAGGTCGCGCGGTTGCGCCGCGCCGCCGACCGCATCACGGAGACCGATGAACTGCGGCCGATCCCCGTGCACGGCCAGGACGAGCTCGCCCGGTTCACGCGATCGTTCAACGAGATGCTCGCGGCGCTGCAGGCGTCGCGCACCAAGCAGGCCGAGCTCGTCGCCGACGCCGGCCACGAGCTGAAGACCCCGCTGACGTCGTTGCGCACGAACGTCGAGCTGCTGATGATGGCCTCGCGGTCGGGCGCCGTCATTTCCGCGAAGGATCGCGAGGAGCTCGAGGCCGACGTCATCGCCCAGATCGAGGAGTTGTCGACGCTCGTCGGCGACCTCGTCGACCTGGCCCGCGAAGACGGACCGCAGCAGGTGATCGAGGAGGTCGACGTCGTCGACGTCATCGAGACTTCGCTGGAGCGCGTCGAGAGGCGCCGCCCGGACGTGACGTTCATCCTCAAGCTCAACGACTGGTTCCTCTACGGCGACCCGGCCGCCCTGGGCCGCGCGGTGCTGAACCTCATGGACAATGCCGCGAAGTGGTCGCCCGAGGACGGCACCGTCCGCATCGATCTGAGGCCCGTCGGCGAGGACCTCGTGGAGCTCACCGTCGCAGACTCCGGCCCCGGCATCCCCGAGGACGAGCGGGCGAAGGTGTTCGACCGCTTCTACCGGGCGATCCAGTCGCGGTCGATGCCGGGCTCCGGATTGGGATTGGCCATCGTCAAGCAGGTCATCGCGCGCCACGGAGGCACCATCGCGGTCGAGGAGTCCGACGACGGCGGCGCGCTCATGCGCGTCCGGCTGCCCGGTTCCGCCGTCCGCTCGGCGGAGCCGTCGATCGCACCGTGAGTTGGTCAACTTCATGGACGCCACGCAGTAGCTTCTCAGCGTTCTGTCAGTTGGAAAAGGCAAGGTAGTCCGCATGACTAACGACGATTCACGGTGGGGCAGGGGAGCCGGCGACCAGTACGGCCCCGGGCCCGTCGAATCCCGCGTCTCGGGCGCGGGCGCCGGGGGCGACTCCCGATGGGGCGCGTCCCCCGACGGCGGATTCGGAACGCCGTACGGATCCGCCCCGAACGGCGGGAAGTACGGGGCGCCCTCCGCCGGGCCCGGCCACGACGGCAGGGTTCCGGTCGGCGCTCCGGTCGGGGGCCCGCCCGGTGGCCCGGTCGGCGGTCCTGGCGGCGGTGCGGCCGACGACGGCGGCGGCAAGAAGGCCAAGGGCATCGGCGCCCTCGGCATCGCGGCCCTCATGCTCGGCTCGGCGGCCGTCGGCGGAGCCACCGCCGCGGTGATCACGAACGGTTCTTCGGGCGGAGGGTCGTCGTCGGGAAGCGACTCGAACGTGACCAATGCATTGGAGGAGCCGGGCGCCGCCCGCTCCGAGCCCGCCCCCGAGGGTTCGATCGAGGCGGCCGCGCAGGCGGCCCTGGACAGCGTCGTGTCCATTCAGGTGGTCACCGATCGCGGAACGGGCTCCGGTTCCGGCTCGGTCCTGTCCTCCGACGGCCTGGTGCTGACCAACCAGCACGTCGTCGCCGAGGCCGACCAGCCGGGCGCGCGGATGTCGGTGCTGCTCAACGACGGCACCACGCACTCGGCGCAGTACGTCGCCGGCCACGGGCCGTCGGACATCGCGGTGATCCGCGTCGAGGGGGTCAACAACCTCCGGCCCATTTCGCTGGGCGATTCGTCGAAGGTGTCCGTCGGGCAGGAGGTCGTCGCCGTCGGTTCACCGCTGGGCCTGACGTCGACGGTGACCTCCGGCATCGTTTCCGCGCTCAACCGTCCTGTCGGGGTGTCCGGCGCGGGCGGCGAGTCGACGGTGATCGACGCCATCCAGACCGACGCCGCCATCAACCCGGGCAACTCCGGTGGCGCGCTCGTCGACCTGGACGGCAACCTCATCGGCGTGCCCAGCGTCATCGCCTCCAACGGCGGCGGCGACCAGGCCGGCAGCATCGGCCTCGGTTTCGCCATTCCGGTGAATCAGGCCCGCCGCATCGCCGACGAGTTGATCGACAACGGTTCCGTGCAGATGCCGGCGATCAACGCCGCCATCGACACCCGGTCGCCGCTGCCCGGCGCCCTCGTCGGCGACGTCGTCGCCGGGGGTGCGGCGGAACGAGGGGGCTTGCGGCCGGGAGATTTGATCGTGAAGGTAGATGATCGCAGGGTCGACTCGGGCGTCGCATTGATCGCGGCGATCAGGTCGCGTGCGGTCGGCGACACTGTCAAACTGACCGTGACGGACGAAGAGGGGCGCGGCGAGCGCACCCTCGACGTCACGTTGGAGGCTGCCCGGGAGTGACCCGGGACCACGCTTGGGCGTGCGTCTACAGGTGATCGATTTGCGACGAGGAATGCGACATGGGTGATTTGGACGGCGCCGGACGTTTCGGCGATGACGCGCGGGTGTCCGGGCTGGCGCCGGATCTCGAGCCGGACGAGGGAAACCTCGAGGCGATCGAGCGGGAGATCGCGGTGGAGGCGCAGACTCGCCGCGCGCTGGTGGTGCTGGTCGGCGATCGGGCTTCCGAGGATGAGCGGACCGGCGATCTGATGGTCGAGCTGCTGGAGGAGGACGGCTACCGCGTGGATGCGGTGGTCACCTCTCCGTCGGAGAAGCGCGAGGTGCGCAAGGCACTGGAAACCGCCGTCGTCGGCGGCGCGGATCTGGTGGTCACCGTCGGCGGCGTGGGCGTCAGCCCGCGTGACCTGGTGCCGGAGGCCACCCGCAAGGTCCTGGACCGCCGGCTCGGCGGCATCGAGCAGGCGCTGCGCGCGTCGGGCCTGGCCGCGGGTTCGACGGAGGCGGGCCTGTCCCGCGGTCTGGCCGGGGTGTCGGGGTCGACCGTCGTGGTCAACCTGGCCGACAGCCGTGCGGCCGTGCGCGACGGCATGGCCACGCTCGGCCCGCTGGTGTCCCACGTCATCGACGATCTGGGCCGGTGGCGGGTGTGACGGAAGCCGGGGGGAACGGGGGACACGAAGTCAACGGACGAGACGGGGACGGCACCGCCAGACGACGTCGCCGTCCCCGCCGCCGAGCCGGCGCCGCCCCGGCGGCTTTTGCCCGGAAAACGGCGACGGCGAACAAGGAAAATCCCCCACCGGAATCGCCGGAGGATCTCCGGGATTTCGATGAGGGGTTTTGGCGGGGCGAAATGCCGCCGCACTGGGGCTGAATCGACGGGTCTCGACCGGAGGGTTGAACCGGTGGAGTTGAACCGATCGGGGTTCCGCCCCGCTCCGCGGCACCGCTCGAAGGGGCCGGGACGCTGCGCGTCTTAGGCGCGGTGGGCGCCACCGTCGGTCACGTCGCCGTCGATGTTCTTGTTCAGGGCGGCGTCCGGGGTGCCGGTCTGCTGGGCCAGCAGGTCGCGGATCTCGGTGAGCAGGTCGGCCTCGGTGACCTCTTCCTCGGCCGGCGTCTCCAGCTTGGCCTCGCGCATCTTGTTGAACTTGTTCATCGGGGCGACGATGACGAAGTACACGACGGCGGCGACGAGCAGGAAGTTGATGGCGGCCGAGATGACGGAGCCGAAGTCCAGGAAGGTGGACGGCTTGTCCGACAGGATGCGGAAGCCGAGGCCATCGGCGGCGTTGGTGCCGCCGATGGAGTTGATGAGCGGCTGCATGAGGTTGTCGGTGAAGGCGGTCACGATGGAGGTGAACGCAGCGCCGATCACGACACCGACCGCGAGGTCGATGACGTTGCCGCGCATGATGAATTCCTTGAAGCCCGCGAGCATGATGATTTCCCTTCGTAGCGGAAGCTTGACGAACACAACATAATCGGTCATCACCGGAAATGCACCCCGATGGGGTGAGCGTCACATCCCCCGCCCTGATTTGAGGGGATGACCTGCCGTTTCATTGCTTATCGCGACCTTTTTATTGAACATCGACGCCAGTATCGCCCCTCGTGCGGCATGTCCGAATTGTCCGAATGGGTGGAGAATTTCCGATTTAATGGCCGTCTGTCCAGGTCGCATTCATCGGCGAAGCGGTCATATGTGTCGCACATTGTTGGCATAGGTTCCGCCGTGGTCGCCCGTCCAACTCGGTGGGGCGATCATGGTGCGCCGGCGGGCGATCACCGCGACAACACCAGCGTCAGCGGCAGGTCGAGCCCCGCCGAGGCGACGGTGGCGGCCGCTCCCGGTGGCAGCGCGAGCAGTACGACGCCGTCGTCATCGGACAGGACCACCCGCGCACCGTTGGCCACGGGCCGCGCCGACCCCGCCTCCGGGCCGGGCGCCAGCACGTCGACGACGTCGCCGGTGCGCAGCATCGGGGCCAGCCCGGAATCGCGCGGGGCCACGGCCACGATGTGCGCGTCGTCGGTGCCGGTGAGCGCCTCGGCCAGCGCGATCCCGGCGAAGCGCGTGTCCGTGAGGATCTCTCCGCGCGCCAACGGCCCGGCGGACCTCGACCCGATGACGTCCCCGGTGCCCGCGATCGCACGGTCGGGGACGTGCTCTTCGGGAATCGCCGCGACCTCCACGTCCGCATCGCCGATGGCCGCCCCCGCCGCCACGTCTTTCGCGGCAACCACCACGTCGACGGTGCCCTCGGCGGGCCCGGCCAGGTCGCGGGCGGCGGCTGCCGCGGCCAGCACGGCGAGGGTCACCGCGATTGCTTGACGACGCCTGCGCGGCGGAAACCGCCGCGACCATCCCGTGCCGCCGAAAGCGTCATCCCGCCGATTCTTCGGCGTCCTTTCCATTCGCCCCTCGCCGCGTCCCCCGTGTGAAGTCATGATCTCCGTCCCCCTCGCTTGTCCGCCATCCCGTGTTGCGGCATTGCTCTGCAACCCCTCACTGCATTGGACGCGCGGCGGAGACGATCGGTTCCGTCGAATTTCGGCGGGGGTGCCGGGTGGCGTCGGAGGCGGCGAAATCAGGCGCCGGGGACGATGGACTCGTCGGCGGTGATCACCGCGTGGACGGGCAGGTCATGGGCGTCGTGGGGGACGTCGTCGACGACTTCGTTCGGGTGGAGGATCGCCGCGACGCGCCCGGTGGCGTGGGCGAGGCTGCGGTCGTAGTAGCCGGCGCCCCGGCCCATTCGCATCCCGGAGCGGTCGGCCGCGACGCCGGGGACGATGATGACGTCGGCCTCGGCAACGGTCTCCGGCCCCAGTCGGGGACCCGCCGGCTCGGGCAGGCCGTACTTGCCCGGTGCGAGAGTGCCCCGAACCACGCTCCCGTCCGTTCCTCCCGAATACTCGGCCCACTGCAGCGCGGCGGGCGGGCCCGGCGGGCAGACGGGGAGCAGCAACCGCACGGGTGGCATGCCCTCGACATCCGCGAGGGCGTCGAGAAGCTGGTCCGGCGTCAACGACGTCGCGCCCGGCTCGATGTCGACGGGCACGTGCGCGGCGATGGTCACGATGGGCGGCGGGCTCTCCCCGGCTGCGCCCCACTCCTCGAACCACTCCATGACCCACTCCACGACCCGCGCCGCGAGCCGGGCGTCGTCGGCGGCGCGGAGAGCCGGGTCGGAGGCTGCTCGGGCGGCGAGGAGGGAGCGTCGTAAAGCGGTCTTGGCGGCCTTGCCCGAAACGTCCCCCGACGCGTGATCCGACCCGCCCCCGTGCCCGTCTTCCAGCCCGTTTCCCATGTGCGCGACACTACCGCCCGGCCTCCCCGGGCGCGGCGCGGACTGTCGGTAGGGTGGCCCGCATGACCACTCCGAACGACGCCCCCGACAACGCCGGAAGCGGCGGCACCGGACGCAATGCCGCACGTACGGTGATCGTCCCCGCCGCCGGCATGGGCACCAGGTTCCTGCCGGCGACGAAGACGGTGCCGAAGGAGCTGCTGCCGGTGGTGGACACCCCCGGCATCGAGATGATCGCCGAGGAGGCCGCGGCCGCCGGCGCCGCCCGCCTCGCCGTGGTCACCGCACCCAGCAAGGATGGCGTGCTGGGGCATTTCAAGCCCCGCCCCGACCTGGAGGAGACGCTGCGCGAGCGCGGCAAGGACGACATCGCCGACAAGGTCAACCGCGCCCCCGAGGTCATCGAGGTCCGCGGCGTGGTCCAGGAAAAGCCCCTGGGCCTGGGCCATGCGGTGCTCGTGGCGGAGGAGCTGTTGGAGGACGACGAGGACGCCGTCGCCGTCATGCTCCCCGACGACCTGGTGCTGCCGCTCGGCGTGATGGAGCGCATGGCCGCCGTCCGCGCGGAGTACGGCGGGTCCGTGCTGTGCGCCCTGGAGCTGCCGCGCGAGGACGTGTTCAACTACGGCGTCTTCGACATCGAGGAGCCGGCGGAGGGCGAAGACGGCGAGGCGGCCGCGTCCGACGTCAAGCGCGTGCGCGGAATGGTGGAGAAGCCGTCTCCGGAGGAGGCCCCGTCGACGTTCGTCGCCGTGGGCCGCTACCTGCTCGACCGCGCGATCTTCGATGCTTTGCGACGGATCGACCGCGGCAAGGGCGGCGAGTACCAGCTGACCGACGCGATCGAGCTGCTGATCCGCGAAGGCCATCCGGTGCACATCGTCATCCACGACGGATTCCGCCATGACCTGGGCAACCCGGGCGGGTTCATCAAGGCGTGCGTCGACTTCGGCCTGCGCCACCCGTCGTACGGCAAGTCGCTGCGCCGGTACCTGGAGCGCCGCCTGCCGCAGGGCGACTCTCCGGACTTCTGCGACGAGGCACCCGGGGAGGCCTGATGCGTTCGGTCGAGGAGCAGCTCGCGGCGATCACCGCGAATGCGGCGATGCCCGCCCCGGTGCGCATCGCCATTTCGGAGTCGTTGGGGCTGCTCTGCGCCGAAGACGTCGTCGCCGAAACGCCCCTGCCGGGGTTCGTGCAGTCCGCCATCGACGGGTACGCGGTGCGCGCCGTCGACGTGCGTGGCGAGTCGGGGGAGACGCTCGCCGAATTCGACGAGGTCACGTTGCCCGTCGTCGGCGAGGTGTCGGCGGGGTCGCACCATCCGATGCGGCTGCAGCCGAAGCAGGCCGTCCGCGTGCACACCGGTGCGCCGCTGCCGACCCTGGCCGACGCCGTGCTGCCGCTGGACTGGTCGGACCGCGGCGAGCGCCGCGTCACCGCCCTGCGCGCCGTGAAGTCGGGCGATTTCGTCCGCCGCGTCGGCGATGACGTCCAGCCGGGCGACGTCGCCGTGTCCGCCGGAGCCGTGATCTCCCCGGCGCAGGTCGGGCTGCTCGCCGCCGTCGGCCGCTCCAAGGTGCTCGTGCACCCGCGGCCGCGCATGTCCGTGGTGTCCATCGGCGCCGAGCTCGTCGACGTCGACCGAGATCCGGGCCTGGGCCAGGTCTTCGACGTGAACTCCTACGCGCTCGCCGCCGCCGGCCGCGACGCCGGGGCAGAGGTCCATCGCGTGGGCATCGCCGCGGGCGAGCCCCGCAGGATCCGCGAGATCATCGAGGGCCAGCTGATCAAGTCGGAGCTGCTGGTGATCACCGGCGCCGTCGGCGGCGCCGCGGGCGACGAGGTCCGCCGTGTGCTCGCCGAAATGGGCGAAATCGACGTCGAGCGCGTCGCCATGCACCCCGGCTCCGTGCAGGGCTTCGGTTTGCTCGGCGACGACCGCATCCCGACGTTCCTCCTGCCGTCCAACCCGGTGTCGGCGCTGGTGGTCTTCGAGGTGATGGTGCGGCCGCTGATCCGCATCGCGCTGGGCAAGGGCAATCCCCGCCGCCGCACCGTCGCCGCCCGCGCCATCGCGCCGGTCGATTCGATCGCGGGGCGCCGCGGCCTCATCCGAGGCCAGCTCATGCGCGACCGCGAGACTTCCGAGTACCTGGTGCAGCCCTTCGGCGCCGCCACCGGCGCCCAGGCTCACCTGCTGGCGGGTCTCGCCGAGGCCAATTGTCTGGTGGTCGTGCCGGATGACGTCACGCACGTGCGCCCCGGCGACATCGTCGACGTCCTCTTCCTGGCGAGGCAGGCCTAGCGGGTTCGCGCGGGGCCGTCGTCAAGCATCAGCGGGAAAGAACCGACCGACATGGAGATGCGTTCGCAGCGGTTGATCACGCGGGCCGGCGTCGTGCGGCTGCGCCCGCTCCGGCGCGCCGACGTCGCCGACTGGCGGGCGGCGCGGCTGAGCGATGAGCACATCCTGCGCGCCGTGGAGCCGACCGGCGATCCAGACTGGGAGCGGGGGAGTTCGGCGCGGGCGTTCCGGAGGGTGCTCCGCGGGGCGCGCGCCGCGGCCGCGGACGGGCACGCCGCCACCGCCGCCATCGAACTGGACGGACGGTTCGCCGGGCAGATGACGCTCGGGTCGATCCGGCCGTTTCCCGTGGCCACCTGCTGGGCGGGGTACTGGGTCGGGTCGGCGCACTGGGGCGGGGGAGTCGCCACCGCGGCGTTGGCGCTGGCCTGCGACCATGCCACCGCGCTGGGCATGCACCGAATCGAGGCGACGGTGCTCGCCGACAACGCGGCGTCGCGGAAAGTGTTGGAGCGCTGCGGGTTCCGGGAGGTCGGCGTCGTCCGCGAGGCCTTCCACATCGACGGCGCGTGGCGCGACCACCTGCTGCTCGAGCGGTTGACCGGGCAGGGCAGCGCCGTCGGCGCACTGGTGTCGGCGGGGACCGCGGCGAAGCTGCGGGAGGATGCGGACGGAGGCGCGGCGGGGGGCTGGCCCGGGGACTCGCCGGGGGAGGCCGGCCGAGGTTTCGCCGGCGACCAATGATCCGCACGTTCCCGCCGAAACTCCCGAGATCGCGGCGGGGTTTCGGCGCGGAGACGATTCGGCGTGGCGGGGCCTGATCGGCGGCCTCGGGCGTTAACGTTGGGCCAAACCCATGCCGGGTCGGGGAAGGGCCCGCGGCACCGGGGACATTTCCGACGACAGGAGGAATCCCGACCATGTCGAGCTCTCTGCTCCTCGTGCTCATCGTCGTGGTGTGGCTGTTCGTGCTCGCGCCGTTGGTGGTCAACACCAGGCAGCCCATCCGTCGCACGTCCGAGGCTCTCGGCCGCACTCGCCTGCTCCACCAGGGCGGCGAGTCGGTGGCCACGCGCCGCCGCCGCCCGACTCTGACCGAACGCGACGTCCGCGCGCCCGGCGAGGAGGTCGACGAGTCCCTGGAGACCGTCGACGCCGAGCTGGACGATCTCCGCGACCGCGACCGCGACGACGACGCCATCCTCATCGACGATCTCGAGGATCGCGACGGCCGCGATGGCCGGGATGCCGCGGACCGCCGTGGTCGCCGCGGCACCGGGGCCGGGCGTTCCCGTGGCGCCGCCGACGACGCCGAGGTCGTTCCGGCCGTCGTAGAGGGCGACGTGGTCTACGAGCTCGAGGCCGGGGCCGAATCCGGCGAGGTGGCCGGCGCCGACTCCGACTCCGACGAAGCGACGGTTGCTGAGGCCGGTCGCGATTCGCTTGACGACGCCGACGCCGCCGTCGAGGAGCCGGTGATGCGGGGCGAGCTCGACGACGCGGATGCGACCGTCAGCGAGATCGCCGCCGACGAGACCGCCGTCGAAAAGGGCGAAGCCGAAAAGGACGGTGCGGAGAAGGGCGCCACCGAGAAGGACGGTGCGGAAAAGGCCGTCGCCGATTCCGCCGCCGAGGACGCCCGCCTGTACCTGTCGCCGGAGGACTTCCTCGTCGTCGATGCGGAGTCCGCCGCCGACGAGTCCGCCGCAGAGGCCGACGACGCTTCCGGGCGCGATGCCGCCGACGCTGCCGATGCCGCGCTGATCGACGATGACGCTGCTGCCGCCACCACCGCCGCAGACGAAGCCGACCTCGACGCGGACGCCGATGCCGCCGATGCTCTCGCCGAGAGCGACGAGACCGACGAGGACGCCCACGACGACTTCGCGGAGTTCGACGACACCCTCACCGACGACGATTTGGCCTTCGCCGAGCGCCGCCGCGGCCGCGGCGGTTTCGACCCCGTGTCGGACGCCCGCTACGCGGAGACCCGTTTCGCCCGTCGCCGCCGCAGCGTCGGCGTGCTGGCGCTGTTCATCATCCTGGGCGTCATCCTGGGGGCGTTCGTCGGCGGGTGGACCTGGTGGCTGCCGCTGGCCGGCGCCGGCCTGATGGTGCTGTACCTGGTGTACCTGCGCCGCACGGTGCTCGCGGAAAACGAGTTGCGCGCCCGCCGCATCCGCCGCATGAAGATGGCCCGCCTGGGCGTGCGCAATTCGGAGGACGAGGAGCTCGGCATCCCCGAGCGCCTGCGCCGCCCCGGCGCCGTCGTCGTGGAGCTCGATGACGAAGACCCGGATTTCGCCGATCTGCCGTACTCCACGTACGAGTTCCCGGAGGAGGACATCCGCCGGGCCGCGGGCCAGTGACCTGCGGATTTTGGCCCCCGGTGCGGGGCTGTTAAAGTTGCTTTCGTCGCAGACGGGGTACCGGTACCTTCGCCGGAATCCGGTTCCCCGTAGGCGCGAGGGGCTATAGCGCAGTTGGTAGCGCGTCTCGTTCGCATCGAGAAGGTCAGGGGTTCGATTCCCCTTAGCTCCACGCTCGACACCCGGGTGTCAGCGACAAGGGTTCTTCCGAAGGGGTTCGGAAGGGCCCTTTTTCGCGCTCGGTCCACCCCGGCTATCCTTCAACCCATGGACCGACCCGCCGTACGCGATGGAGCGCTGCTCGTACTCCGCCTCATCCTGGGCGTGATCTTCATTTCCCATGGTTGGGACAAGATCTTCATCACCGGCGTCGACAAGACGACCGGTTATTTCGTGGCCGCGGGGATCCCGCAGGCGGAGATCACGGTGTGGTTGGTGGCCATCATCGAGCTCGTCGGTGGGGCGCTGCTGATTCTGGGCCTGCTGGCCCCGGCGGTGGCGATGGTGCTGGTGGTGACCATGCTCGGCGCCCTGTGGGCGGTGCATCTGGGCAATGGGCTGTTCATGCGCGACGACGGCGCCGAGCTGGTGCTGTCGCTCATCGGCGGCCTGATCATCGTGTGGGCGTTCGGGGCGGGGCGTGCGAGCCTCGACCGGATGTTCACCAGGTAGGGGAGGGCTCCGCATGAAGTGCGAGGACGTTCGCGCCGCGCTGTCGGCGCGTTTGGATGGGGAGCCGTCGGGCGCCGATGACGACGTCGTCGACGCGCACCTCGACGCCTGCGAGGACTGCCGCGCCTGGTTCGAGAAGGCCGTCGCGCTGAATCGTTCGCTGCTCATGGGGCCGGCCGGCGAGCCGGGAGCGGGTGCGCGGGGCCGGGCCCGGACTGGCCCCGGTTCCGGGCCTTCGCTTCCCGACGCCGCGGAAATGGCCGCCCTGTCGGAGCGCATCCTGTCCACCGTGGAGCCCGAGCGGCGCCGCCGGGAGCGGACGTGGTTGTTCGTCGCCGGTTCGGCACGGGTGTTGCTGGTGGTGCTCGGCGTGCTCCACCTGTTGTGGGGCGTGGAGCTGTTGTTGGGCGCGGGCGGGGCGATGGCGCAGGTGTCGATGGACGCCGGCGTCGACGTCGCCGGGGAACTCGGCGACGAGGCC
>NZ_DURI01000252.1 GCF_012837295.1 Corynebacterium sp.
CCGCCGGCGCCCCGGCCGCCCGGTTTCCCGCCGGATCCGCCGGAGGCCGAATCACCGGCCGCGCCGGCACCGTCGCCAAGCAAAGCACTGAGGGCATCGCCCAAGCTGCTGGTCATGTCCGCTCCCATCCGTCGGTCCGCGAGAAGGTCACGTCCCAGGCTACAGAGCGGGCTCGCGCAGAGGGCGCGACGCCTCCCACCAGCGGCCATGCGCGGCGACGTCCACGACCTCGAGCTCCGGGTAGCGCAGGGCGGTGAGCGCGTTGCCGAAGACGCAGCCCGTGTCCAGGCACATGGTGTTGTTCACCCACTCGGCCCGCGTGACCGGCCAGTGCCCGTAGACGACGCGGGCAGCGCCGGAATAGCGCCGCTCCCACTCGATGCGGATCGGCACCCCGTCCGCCGTGTACCGCCCGGTGACGTCGCCGTACAACGCGAAGGCGCGCACCGCACCCGACTCGCGGCCGTGGAACTCCTCCTTGAGCCCGGCGTGGGCGACGACGAGGTCGCCGCCGTCCAGCAGCAGATGGATGGGCAGCTTCGCGAGGAACCGGCGGGCGCGGTCGGGGAAATCAGGGTCGGCGTCGGCGAGGGCGGCGATCTGCTCGAGCGACTCCGCGAGCCCGTGGCGAACCACGACGTCCGCGCCGCCGAGCGCGCGGGCGAGCTTCCAATCGTGATTGCCCATGACCGACACGGCCGTGCCCGCGTCGCACATGCCCATGACCAGCCGCAGCACGCCCGGAGTGTCCGGGCCGCGGTCGACGAGGTCGCCGACGAACACCGCCAACCTGCCCTCGGGGTGCGAAGCGCCGTCGGGGTGGCCATGGCCGTCGACCGTAACCTCCCAGCCGAGCTTCTCCAGCAGTTCGACGAGCTCGGACAGGCACCCGTGCACGTCACCGATGACGTCGAAGGGCCCGGTCAGGTGCTCGAGATCGCGGGGGCCGGAAACGCGGCCGGCCGCGGCGGGAGCATCGGAGCTCTCCGCCGCGGCCGGGCCGTCTGATCGGCGTGCGTCGCCAGTGATCGGCTACACCACCGTCGGATCGGTGATCTGGTACTTTTCCGCGGCCTTCTGGGCCACGGACGCCGGCAGCTTGCCCTCGCGGGCCAGGCCGGCCAGCGCCGCGACGACGATGGACTCGGCGTCGATGTTGAAGAAGCGGCGGGCGGCCTCGCGGGTGTCGGAGAAACCGAAGCCGTCGGCGCCCAGCACCGTGTAGTCGCCCGGCACCCACTGGCGGATCTGCTCGGGGATCGCGCGCTGGAAATCGGACACGGCGATGAACGGGCCATCGGCATCCTCCAGCACGCGCTGGACGAACGGGCGCTCGTGGAACTCGGCCGGGTTCTGCAGGACCTCGGTCTCGCGGGCCAGGCCGTCGCGGGCCAGCTCGTTCCACGAGGTCACGGAGTAGATCGACGACGGGATGTCGTACTCCTCGGCCAGCATGTCGGACGCCTTCAGGGCGGCCTGCATGCCGATGCCCGACGCCAGGAGGTTGACGTGGTTCTCGCCCTTCTCCTCCTTGAACGCGTAGATGCCCTTGAGCAGGCCCTTGACGTCCAGGTCCTCGGCGGCGGCCGGCTGCGGGGTCGGCTCGTTGTAAATGGTCAGGTAGTACATGACGTCTTCGCCGCGGCCCTCGCCGTACATGCGGTCGATGCCCTCGCGGATGATGTACGCGGCCTCGTAGGCGAACGCCGGGTCGTAGGCCACGACGGCCGGGTTCGTCGCCGCCAGGAGCGGGGAGTGGCCGTCCATGTGCTGCAGGCCCTCGCCGGTCAGGGTGGTGCGGCCGGCGGTGGCGCCGAGCAGGAAGCCGCGGCACTTCTGGTCGCCGGCGAGCCACATCTGGTCGCCGGTGCGCTGGAAGCCGAACATCGAGTAGAAGATGTACAGCGGGATCATCGCCTCGCCGTGGGTGGCGTAGGACGAACCGGCGGCGATGAACGACGCCATCGACCCGGCCTCCGAAATGCCCTCGTGGAGGATCTGGCCCTGCTCGGACTCCTTGTAGGACAGCATCAGGTCATGGTCGACCGGGGTGTACTGCTGGCCGTGCGGGTTGTAGATCTTCAGCGTCGGGAACCAGGAGTCCATGCCGAAGGTGCGGGCCTCGTCCGGGATGATCGGCACGAAACGCTTGCCCAGCTCCTTGTCGCGCATGAGCTCCTTGAAGATGCGCACCACGGCCATGGTGGTGGCCACCTGCTGCTTGCCGGAGCCCTTCAGAATGGACTTCAGCGCGTCCATCTCCGGCACGACCAGTGGCTCGTAGGTTTCCCGGCGCTCGGGCACGTAGCCGCCGAGCTCCTTGCGGCGCTCCTTGAGGTACTGCAGCTCCTCGGAGTCCTCGCCCGGGTGGTAGTAGGGCGGCAGGTACGGGTCCTTCTCCAGGACCTCGTCGGAGATCGGGATCTCCTGCTTGTCGCGGAAACGCTTCAGATCGTCGAGCGTCAGCTTCTTCATCTGGTGCGTGGCGTTGCGGCCCTCGAAGTTGTGGCCCAGGCCGTAGCCCTTGATGGTGTGCGCCAGGATGACGGTCGGCTGGTCCTTGGTCTCCAGCGCCTTGGCGTAGGCGGCGTAGATTTTGCGGTAGTCGTGGCCGCCGCGCGACAGGCTCCAGATCTCCTCGTCGGTCATGTCCTCGACGAGCTTGGCGGTGCGCGGGTCGCGGCCGAAGAAGTGCTCGCGGACGAACGCGCCGTCGTTGGCCTTGAGGGTCTGGTAGTCGCCGTCGCGGAAGTTGTTCATCAACTCCACCAGCGCGCCTTCGTGGTCCTTCTCGAACAGGGCGTCCCAGTCGCGGCCCCACACGACCTTGATCACGTTCCAGCCGGCGCCGCGGAAGAAGCTCTCCAGCTCCTGGATGATCTTCGTGTTGCCGCGGACGGGGCCGTCGAGGCGCTGCAGGTTGCAGTTGACCACGAAGGTGAGGTTGTCCAGGTTGTTGATCGCGGCGGTCTGGATCAGGCCGCGCGACTCGGGCTCGTCCATCTCGCCGTCGCCGAGGAACGCCCACACGTGCTGCTGCGAGGTGTCGGACAGGCCGCGGTCGTGGAGGTAGCGGTTGAAGCGCGCCTGGTAGATGGCGCCCATCGGGCCGAGGCCCATGGACACGGTGGGGAACTCCCAGAATCCGGGCATGCCGTGCGGGTGCGGGTAGGACGGGATGCCGCCCTGGGGGCGGGATACCTCCTGGCGGAAGCCGTCGAGGTCGTCCTCGTCCAACCGCCCCTCGAGGAACGCACGTGCGTACATGCCGGGAGAGGCATGGCCCTGGAAGAAGATGTGGTCGCCGCCGCCGGGGTGGTCTTTGCCGCGGAAGAAGTGGTTGAAGCCGACCTCGTACAGCGGGGCCGACGACGCGTAGGTCGAGATGTGGCCGCCGACGCCGATGCCCGGGCGCTGCGCGCGGTGGACCATGATCGCGGCGTTCCAGCGGATCCACTTGCGGTAGCGGCGCTCCACGGCCTCGTCGCCCGGGAACTCCGGCTCCATGGTCGTGGGGATGGTGTTGACGTAGTCCGTGGAGGTCAGCGGCGGCAGGGCCACGCGCTTGGCCGTGGCGCGCTCGAGCAGGCGGAGCATGAGGAAACGCGCGCGATCGGGCCCGGCTTCCTCCAGCAGCCCGTCGAGGGACTCGAGCCACTCGCGGGTCTCCTCCGGGTCGATGTCCTTCAGGTAGGACTCGACGCCGTCTCGGATCAGCGCGAAGTTGGTGTCGTCGACATGTCGGTCCGCCGTGTCGGCCATGTGGTTCCTCCAGGTTCACGGGGCGGTCGGCCCCTGGGTTGCGGGGCGGGATGACGCCCTAATTGTTTTCCACATCACTCTACTTCCGTTTTCGCTTCGGCGGCGGGGAGCCTCCGGGCCCCTTTTGCCTGACGACGTTCACCTCCCCGCCGTCCGCCCGGAATCCGGCTAACACCGTTCCGCGCCGTTGCTCGGGTGCCGGGCGGGGTGCGGTGGGGCGGGGTCGTCGTCAAGCTCCCGGGCCCCGATCCCTGTACAAGGCCCCCCGGGGCGGTAAACTCCCCGGAGAAAGGATCGCGGGTCGATGACGGAACCCGCGGCGATCTCGAGAATTGGAGGACCGGAGAAGTGGTCGACGCCACTGGCGCTGTGCAGGATTACGCGGATTCGCTGGGCATTGAAAAGGGCCGGCGGGTTCAGGAAGTCGGTTGGGACGACGACTGCGACACCGCCATCAGCGAGTCGGTCGAGGAGTTCCTCGGCGAGGATCTGCTGGACGAGGAAACCGACGAGGTCGTCGACGTCGTGCTGCTGTGGTGGCGCGAGGACGACGGCGATCTGGTCGACGGTCTCGTCGACGCCGCCCGCCCCATGGACGAGAACGGCCGCATCTGGCTGCTGACCCCCGGGGCCGGCCGCCCCGGCTTCGTGGATCCGGGCCTCATCGACGAATCCGCGCAGCTCGCGGGCCTGACGGGCACGTCGGCGATTCGCCTGGGCCAGTGGCAGGGCAACTGCCTGGTCCAGCGCGGCGTCAAGCGCCAGTAGCGCGCCCGCGCTGCGGCGGTCGCCCGCAGTCTTCCGCGATTTCGGTGGAAACCGCCCGGCCCGTGCCGGGACTTCGCGCCCGGTCGGGCCGAAGAATGCCCGCCTCAACGGGTGTGTTACCGTTTTCCGCGACGTCGCCCACGCGACATCCGCGGCGATAGCTCAGTGGTAGAGCTCTGGTTTTACACACCAGCGGTCGGGGGTTCGAAACCCTCTCGCCGCACGCGATTTCCCGCCGATAATGGAAGCTCAGCCCCGTTCCGGACCGTCACCGGAACGGGGCTCGTTTTTCTGAGGAGCCCCGATGAACCAGTCCCGCAGGCAACGCACCCTGGGCCGGGCGGCGGCGCTGGCCGCCGGTTTCGCCGGGGACCGCGTGTTCGGGGATCCCGCCCGCCACCATCCCGTCGCGTGGTTCGGCACCATCGCCGATCGGCTGGAGAAGCGGATCTGGGCCGACTCTAAGCCGCGGGGAGTCGCGTACGCGGCGGTCCTCGTCGGTGCGCCGACCATCGCCGCGGCGCTCGTCGCCCGCCGTTTCCCGAATGCCGCGCTGGCGGCGGTGACGTGGACGTCGCTCGGCGGCACGACGCTGGCGCGCACCGGCGAGCGGATGGCCGACCGCCTCGAAGCCGAGGACCTCGCCGCTTCCCGCGAACTGGTGCCGTGGCTGTGTTCCCGAGACCCTGCCAAGCTCGACCTCGACGGCGTGGCGCGGGCGACGGTGGAGTCGCTGTCGGAGAACACCTCGGATGCCGTGTCCGGCACCCTGCTGTGGGGCGCGGTGTTCGGCGCGCCCGGCGTTGTGGCGCACCGGTGCGGCAACACCCTCGACGCGATGGTCGGCTACCGCACGCGGAAGTGGGAGAACTTCGGGTGGGCGTCGGCGAAGTTCGACGACGTGATCAATTGGGCGCCCGCCCGGCTCACGGGTGCGGCGACGATCATCGCCGGCCCCGATCGCGCCGGTGCGTGGCGGGCGTGGCGCGAGGACGCCCCCGGCCACCCCAGCCCGAATGCCGGAGTTCCGGAGTCGACCGCGGCGGGTGCGTTGGGCGTCCGCCTCGGCGGAGCCACCGAGTACGAGGGCGGCGTCGAGGAGCGCGCGGTGCTCGGCCGCGGTCCGTCGCCGTCGGTTGCCGACGTGCGCCGGGCGGTGACTCTGACGCGCCGCGTCCAGGACATCACCGCCGGGATCTGCGTCGGCGGGCTGCTCCTCGCCGCATACGCGGCACGGTGACCGGGTGAGCCGCTAGCAGCGTTCGTCAGAAGCGCTCGTCGTCGAGGCCGTGGCCCTTGCGGCGGCGGCCCTTGTGTCCGGAATCGCCGTAGCGCGCGGCCAGGCGCCGCGCCCGCTCCTCCGAGGGATCCGCCTGCGGGGTCTTGGGCTGTGCCGTCGGCCGAGTCACCGAGACGCCGGCCTCGGCGTCCGCCGCAGCGGCGTCGGTTGCGGTACCGACGGCTCGATCCTCGGCATGCTCCTCGGCCCGATCCTCGGCATCCGCGCCATCGCCGACCGCCGTCACCGCGGTGGCGGCGGTGGCGGTGGAACCGGCGGATCCGGGTGCGCGCGAGGCGTCGTCAAGCGAGGACCGCAGGGCCGCCTCCTGTTCCTCCCGGTCCCGGCGCCGCTCCCGGGCCTCCGCGAAAATGAACCAGGCCAACGCGGCCGGCGCCATGATGCCGAAGAAGATCCACTGGATGCCGTACGCCAGGTACGGGCCGGTCTCGAGCGTCGGCAGGGGAATGGCGCGCAGGCTGCCGGGCTGATCCGCCGCGAGCTGAATGTAGTCCTCGTGCAGGTCCAGGCCCATGATCTCGCCGACCTGGTCGGTGTTGAGGCCGTACACCTGGGTCGGCTCGCCCGGCCCGCCCGCCAGCGGCGGGCGCTCGGGGGACATTTCGCCGCGGCGCGCGTACCCGAGGATGGTTACCTCGCCCGACGGAGCCTTGTCCATCGCGGGAATGCCGCCATCGGTGGGGGTCTCGAAACCGCGATTGACCAGGTAAATCGAGCCATCGTCGGCCCGGAAGGCGGTCAGCGCATGGGTGGCCGGGGTGCCGTCGACCGGGCGGTTGCGCAGCAGGACGTCCGAATCCGGCAGGAACTCGCCCTGCGCCGTGACCCGCCGCCACTCCGTGCCGTCCTCCAACTCGCCGTCGGCGGGGAAGAGTTCCGAGGCGTCCACGGGATCGACCTCGAATGCATGGCGCAGCTGATCGTTGCGCTCCTTCGTGGCCTCGTTCTTCCCGAGCTGCCACGGGGCGAGCACCGTGAACGCGAGGTAGGCGAACGCGACGCAGACCACGGCGGTGAGCACCCAGCCGGGCGTGATGAACTGGCGGATTCGGGATTTCACGCAGCCCACCTTACTCACCCGCCCGGATCGGCCCCGAGGTGGAAAGGGGAAGGGCCGCGAGTGGCGCGGCGAGGATCCGGCATGCGGCGGTGACGTTGGTCATCGGTGCACGCTGTGGGGGGTTGCGGTGGAGTAGAATTGGCCGTTAACCCCCATGCCCAGCCGCCGGAAGGTGCCCGTGTCCTCAACCGCCGCTACGCCGTCATCGCGTTCGCGCTATGGCGCGGTCTTCCGCCAGTTCATCAAGTTCGGTTTGGTGGGCGGCACCGGTGTGCTGGTCAACACCGTCGTCGCCATCGCGGCGCGCAAGGCGGGCCTGGAGTGGGGCGTCAACGAGCACGACGTGTTCACCAACCTCCTGGGCACCCGCTGGAACATCCGTTGGTCGCACGTGTACGCGACGATCGCCTTCCTCGTGGCCAACGTGTGGAACTTCCAGCTCAACCGTTCGTGGACGTTCCGCGTGGAGAACCGGCCGAACTGGTTCCGTCAGTTCGGCCCCTTCCTCTTGGCGGGCTTGTCCGGGCTCGTCGTCAGCCTGGTCACCATCACGGTGCTGACCAATCCGACGTCGCCGCTGGCGCTGCCGGAGCACATCTTCGACGACTCCAGCGGCCTGCGGACCCGCTTCTATTGGGCCAACCTCATCGGCGTGCTGCTGGGCACGCCGGCTAACTTCCTGATCAACAAGATCTGGACCTTCCGCGTCCGCACGCTGGCCGGCAAGGATCCGCGGCCGAAGGATCGCGAGCGCATCGAGCTCAAAGAACTCTAGGGCTCTGCAGCCCGGCATTGCGGCGCTTTACGACGGCCACCGTCCCCGTCCCAACCCGTCGAGCGGGAAGGGGCGGGGACGGTGTCGTTCCGGGCGCCGGTGCGTCGGCGCGTCGACGCCTCAGCGTGTCGATGCCTCAGCGCGTCGACGCGTCTTCGAGGAAATCGCGCACCACGTCGATGAGGCCCGGGGTGGCGGCCTCGATCTCGTGGCGGGTGCGGGTGAAGCCCGAGTCGTCGCCGTAGTAGGGGTCGGCGACGTCGGCGTCGGCGGGGGAGGCCGGGTCGAAGGAGCGCATCAGGCGGATCTTCTCCGCCGGGATGCCCCGGGCGATGAGCTGCGAGACGTGTCCGTTGTCCATGGCGATGTACAGCGTCGCGTCGACGTGCTCGGCACCGAGCTGCGCGGCGACGTGAGTCGAGTCGTGGCCCGAGTTCTCCAGCTCGGCGCGGGCCCGGGAATCGGCGGGCTGGCCGACGTGCCACGCGCCGATGCCGCAGGAGGCGAGGAGCACGTCGTCGGCCAGGTCGGCGTCCTCGACGGCCTCGCGGACGATGATCTCCGCCATCGGGGAGCGGCAGATGTTGCCGCTGCACACGAAGACGAGGTACACGGATTCGGTGCGGCCAGGGGCGGACATGGGGTTCTCCTCGGTGAAGCCCGGCCGATTCGGGCCGGGCGAAAAGCGGGCCGCCCCGCATCTCGCCGACCCGGTCGGGGTCATCGCGCGCGGGGCGTGTTTTTCCGTATGACAAGGTATAACGCGCGCACCACCGGAGCCAATTTCGGGTGCGGCCAGTCAGACCCCGAGCACCTCCCGCCCGATCCCGTCGGTCCCTGGCATTCCTTCGGGCGCGGGGCAAAACCTTGGCGCAGGTCAGACGCCGAGCATCTCCCGCGCCATCCGGTCGAGCTCCTCCATCGAGTGAGCGACGGCGTCGGCGCGGTCGCGTTCCCCGTCGGGCCCGTAGCCCCAGCCGACGAGGATGCACGGCACCCCGAACGTCCGGGCGCCGTGGAGGTCGTGGATGCGGTCGCCGATCATCACGACGCCGGGGAGCCGGTCGCCGGGGCCGACGCCCGAGCTGTCGTCGTTCGCTCCGCCGTCGCCCACACCGCCGTCGCCCGGATCGCGCCGGTCCGCGGGCAGGCCCAGCACGCGCAACGTGTGTTCGATGACGTCGTCCTTCTGGTGCCGGTCGCCCCCGTCGTCGGCTGCTCCGATGAAGTCGAACCGATCCAGGATGCCGAATTCGGCCAGCACCTTGCGGGCGAAGTGACCGCCCTTCGAGGTCGCCGTCGCCAAGCGAATGCCGTCCGCCCGCCAACCGTCGAGGAGCTCCGCCCAGCCGGGGAACATCCTCGTGTCCGCCCAGCCGCCGTCGGTCTGCTCGGCGCGGTAGGCGCGCATCGCCTCGTCCAACCTTTCGCCCGCGAGGCCGATCCTCGCCATCGAATCGCGCATCGGCGGGCCGGCGAGGGTGGACAGGAAGGCGTCGTCGGGCAGCGGATGGTCGACCGCCGCCATCGCGGTGCGGAAACTCGCCTGGATGCCCGCGAGGGAATCGCTGATGGTGCCGTCGACGTCGATGAGCAAAGTGGGGGCCATGCCACCCAGTATGGGGTGTGCGGCCCTTGGTGGGCGATCCGGGCGGTGTGGCACTCTGAAGGGCATGGAAATGGGGAAAGCGGGGGCCGCCGCCCGGGCGGGGCATGCCGACGGCGGCACCGGCAGTGGTTTCGAGGGTGGTGCCGGCGGAGGCTTCACCGGCGACCTGAACTACCACGGCGACGTCGCCGCACGTGGTGCGCTGGTCGATTTCGCGGTCAACGTGCGGGGGACGACGCCGCGGTGGCTCGTCGACGGCCTCGGCGGCCACCTCAACGAGTTGTCGGCCTATCCCGACCCGATGCTGGATCGGCGGGTGCGCACGCTCATCGCACGGCGCCACGGGCGGAAGGCCGACGAGGTGCTGCTGCTCGCGGGCGTGGCCGAGGGGTTCGCGCTGCTGCCCAACTTCTGCGAGCGTCCCGCCGTGATCCATCCGCAGTTCACGGAGCCGGAGGCCGCGATGCGCGCCGCCGGGCTCGCCGTCGACCGCGTGGTGTTGCGGCGGCCGTGGGATCTGGCTCAAGTGCTCGATGGCGCCGGGCAGACCGGTGCCGCCGCCATTCCGGCCGACGCCGATCTGGGGGCGGCCGGAGCGACGATCCCCGCCGACGCCGATCTCGTGGTCGTGGGCAATCCGACGAACCCGACGTCGGTGCTGCATTCCCGCGAGGACATTCTGGCCCTGCGCGCGCCGGGCCGCATCGTGGTGGTCGACGAGGCGTTCATGGACGTCGTCGCCGCCGACGAGCATGCGGCCCACGAGGTCGCGTCGGTGCGCGATCCGGGACTGCTGGTCTTCCGCAGCCTGACCAAGACGTGGGCGCTGGCGGGCCTGCGCTGCGGGTACGCGCTCGGGGCGCCGGAAGTCCTGGCGGCCCTGGCCCGGCGCCGCCCCGCGTGGCCGGTGGGCACGCTGCAGCTGCACGCCATGCGGCTCGTCGCGGAGCACGGGATGGATCGCCCGTTGGACGTGGAGCGCGAGGAGATCGCGCACGAGCGGGAGCTGATGGTCGGTTTGCTCGACGACGCCGGGTGGTCCGTCGAACCGGCGTCCGGGCCCTTCGTGTTGGCGCGGCCGCCGGTGGAGGACCCCGAGTCGGCGCGGTTGACCTTGGCCAACCGGGGAGTCGCCGTGCGCCGGTGCGACACGTTCCCGGGATTGGGGCCGGGGTGGTGGCGATTGGCGGTGCGCGGCGCGGCGGACGTCGGCACACTGGTGGGGGAGGTTGCCCGCATCGCCGTCCTGCAGAGTGAACGATGATGGCGCCGCAAGCAGCCGGCCATGACACCACTGGCGCCGCCGGTGCCCGATCCGCAACTGAATAGCCGCCCCGCACACCAGCATCATCCCGAGAGGAAACGCAGATGAACGTGACCGTCGCCGACGTGCGCCGTGTTCTCGACGCCGCCTACCCGCCCGAGCTGGCGGAGGAGTGGGACAAGGTCGGGCTGATCTGCGGCGACCCCGGTGAGGCGGTCTCCCGGGTGGCCGTGGCCCTGGACTGCACCGATGAGGTGGCCGACGCGGCGGTGGCGGCGGGCGCGCAGATGCTCGTCGTGCACCACCCGCTGTTGCTGCGCGGAGTGTCGTCGGTGGCCGCGGATACGCCCAAGGGCCGGATCCTGCACAAGCTCATCCGCGGCGGGGTGGCGCTGTTCGCGGCGCACACCAACGCCGATTCCGCGCGCCCCGGCGTCAACGATCGCCTGGCCGAGATCCTGGGCGTCACCCCGGGTGCGCCGCTGGCGCCGAAGCCGGGCCGGCACTTGGACGCGTGGGTCGTGCGAGTCCCCGCCTCCCACGCCGATGCGGTGAAGGAGGCCGTTTTCGGCGCCGGCGCCGGCTCCGTCGGCGATTACGACTCGTGCGCCTACGAACTCTCCGGCCGCGGCCAGTTCCGGCCGGGCGACGACGCCGATCCGTTCCTCGGCGAGCGCGGCGAGGTCGAGCACGTCGACGAGCAGCGCATCGAGTTCGTCGCCGAACCCCACTTGCGGGCCAAGGTCCACGCCGCCCTGCTGTCGGCGCATCCGTACGAGGAGCCGAGCTTCGACATCCTGGAGTCCCTCGTCGGCGATCTCGACCCGGATTCCGCCCTGGGCATCGGCAGGGTCGGCGAACTCGACGAGCCGATGCCGTTCAAGGATTTCGTCGACCGCGTCGGCAAGCGCCTGCCCGCCACCGAGTGGGGCGTGCGCGGCGCCGGCGACCCGGACCGGATGATCCGCCGCGTGGCGGTGGCCTCCGGTTCCGGCGATTCCTTCCTGAACACCGCGCGGAAGCTGGGCGTCGACGCGTTCGTCACGTCCGACCTGCGCCATCACCCGGTCGACGAGGCGCTGCGGGAGGGTGGGCCGTGCATCGTCGACACCGCGCACTGGGCCAGCGAATTCCCCTGGTGCGGCCAGGCTGCGGAGCTGATCGGCGACGCGCTGGGCGTCGAGACGGAGGTCCTGGACATCCGCACCGACCCCTGGACCGTCGCCGCCGGCGGTTCGCTTGACGACGACCCCGCCAACACCACCAACCCCACGATCGAGGAGAACCGATGAAGCTCGACCCCGTCACCCAGGTGACCATCCTGGAGCTGTCCGAGGCCCAGTCCCGAATGGACGGGCTCGAGGCGCGGCGTCAGTCGTCGCCGGAGCGGGCCGAGCTGACCTCGCTGCTGTCCGAGCGCGCGGCGCTGCGCACGAGTTCGGCCCGGTCGAGGCTGTCGGCGCGGGACTTGGGCGTGGACGTCGAAAAGCTGGAATCCGACCTGGACAAGCTGCGCCGCCGCGAAGACGAGGACCGCCGCGGCCTCGACTCCGCCGAGGATGCCGACGTGCGCCGCGACTTGGAGCATGACCTGGCGTCGACGCAGCGTCGCCGCGAGGAGCTGGAGCACCACATCGCCGACGTCCGCGACATCCGCGACGCCCACCAGATCAATACCGGCGCCGACGCCGGTGAGCTCGAGGAGCGCATCCGCGCCGCCGAGACCCGCGTCGCCGACGCCGATGTGGACGTGCAGGCGCAGGTCGACGGCCTGAAGCGGCGCATGGAGGAGCTGCGCGGCAGCGTCGACGCGAAGCTGTTGTCGCGCTATGACAAGATCACCGCCGAAACCGGCATCGGCGTCGCCCGACTGGAGGGGCGCACGTGCCTCAGCTGCTACATGGAGCTCGACGCGTCGACGATGCGGGACTTCGAGCGGCTGGCGCCGGAGGAGGTCGTCAACTGCCCCGAGTGCCGGGCATGGCTGGTGCGGCCCGTGACCCTCAACGCGGCGGGCAAGGGCGACCGGCGATGACGGGCGACAAAGGGCTCGTGGCGACCACCTCGGGATCCGGGGCGGCACGGGAGGCGACGTCGGCGAGTCCGGGCTGGACCGGTGCCGTCGGCGAACCCACGCGCCTGCTGCTGTTGCGCCACGGCCAAACGCCGATGAGCATCGACCGCCGGTACAGCGGATCGTCGTCGAACCCGTCGCTCACCGACTTCGGCCGCCGTCAGGCCCGCGCCGCCGCCGAGCGTCTCGCGCTGGGGGACTGGGACATCCGCGGGATCATCGTCTCACCGCAGGCCCGCGCGCTGGAGACCGCCGAGTACGCGTCCGCCGAATTGGGCCTGGACATTTGCGTCGACGATGACCTGCGGGAGACGGACTTCGGCACGTGGGAGGGCCTCACCTTCGGCGAGGCCGCCGCCCGCGACGCCGACGTCCACGCCCGCTGGCTCACCGACCCGGAGCTGCCCCCGCCGGGCGGCGAAGCGTTCCGCACCGTCGACGACCGCGTCGCAGGTGCCCGTCGCCGCATCGCCGAGGACTTCGGCACCGGCACGTTCCTCGTGGTCAGCCACGTCACTCCGGTCAAGGCCCTGCTTCGCCAGGGGCTCGGCGCAGGTTTCGAACTGTTCACCCGCCTGCACCTGGATCTAGCGTCGCTGTCCGTCGCCGAGTTCTACGCCGACGGCCCGACCTCGGTCACCCTGGTCAACGACACCGCGCACCTGAGGTAGCAGCGGACGGCTGGAACCCCGCGGACCGAACCCGGCCGCGCGCCCGAGGTGGCGGTGGACCGACCCCGACCCCTCGCCCGAGGTGGCGGTGGACCGACCCCGACCCCTCGCCCGAGGTGGCGGTGGACGACGGGGACGTGAGCGTCGCAAAGCACGTGCTGTAAAGTCCCCCACGTGAGCGAGCCGGCCGGATGGCCGCGGCACGGGGACCAGCGCACCGCGAGGTGAGCCCGGCCCGGCGCCGAGGAAAGTCCGGACTCCACAGGGCACGGTGGTTGCTAACGGCAACCCGGGGCGACCCGCGGGACAGTGCCACAGAAAACAAACCGCCGGGACGATCGCCGCGGCCGGATCCGTCCGGCCACCGCGACCGGACCCGGTAAGGGTGAAAAGGTGCGGTAAGAGCGCACCAGCGCCGCAGGTGACTGCGGCGGCTCGGTAAACCCCACCGGGAGCAAGGCAAGAGGGCGCACCGTCCGCGGTGTGCCTGCTCGGACGATCGAGGGCGCCCGCCCGAGTCCGAGGGTCAGCTGCTTCAGGCGCCCAGCGATGGTGCGTCGAGATGGATGGTCATCGCCCGCCGGCGCCGAAAGGCACGGCGGGAACAGAATCCGGCTCACAGGCCGGCTCGTTCACGTTTACTTCGGGGGATTTTTCTGTGGCGGCGTATGCGTCCGCGTCCGAGTTGCGAGATTTCTCCCCTCGAGGCGGGAGAAACACGCCAATGCCCGGTGCGTCAGTCACACCAGCCCCAACGTCGCTGAGTTGCGTTCTTTTTGAAACATCGGCGCTGCAAAAGACCAGGTGTTTTGCCGCTCTCGTGTTTCAAAATGAACGCGGTGGCGGTTGGTTGGGGCGCATGTGACTGGGGGTGAAAATCTGCGATCGCTTCTGCGGCGTTGGGCGGTACCTGGGCCCGCCAGAACGGGTCGAACCCTTCTGAGGCGCTTTCGCCGCTCGGCCGGAATTCCCCCGCATGTCGGCGATCGCGCCGACGTTCGCTTCGGGAGCGCTCCGATCAACTGCTCCGGCGCCGGGCTTCGTAATCCTGTTTCCGCGTTCGAAACCCTTCAGGCCAACGCTCGCCAAAACGGACGAAAGTCCCCCGAAAAGTTTCGCCCCGCTCGAGTGCCTTCGCGCCGCGGACCAGCGCCTCGCGTGTTTTGCTGGCGGCGGTTTCGGTCATCATGTCGGTCCACTCGATGCGTACCGGGTCCAGACCCACGTCTCGGAATTCCTTTTCGCGCCGCCATTCACGGCGCACGCGATCTTCGGGGTCGCCGTACTTACCGGTGAACTTGTCCTCACCGTGGACTTCGATGACGACCGGCAAATGACGGTAGGCCATGTCGACGCGGCCGATGAGGACGTTGCGTTCATCGAACACCCAGGTCTGAAGCTCGGGCGCGGGTAGTCCGGCTTCGATGAACTGCGCCCGCGCCAGCGATTCGGCGGCACTTTCGGCGGTCGCCGTGGCCATGGCGATCGTTTCGAGGGCTTCCCGGGGACTGCGGCTGCGGCCGGCGGCACGCGCGAGGTCGATGTTCGAATGCCCGAGCCTCAGCGCCGAGTCCGCGGCGAGCAGCCCTGGCCGAAACCCGTGACGCAAGCGAATGTCGGCAACGGTCGCCCCGACGCCGGTCACCGGGCGGCCATCGATCCGGACGAGGTCTTCGGGCCCCCACGCCAGCGGGCTTTCGCGGACGTCCCGGATCGTGGTCGAACGCCGCCGCGTGGGATGGGCGAGCTCGATGATGTCGTTGTTCGGGTCGCGGTCGGGGTCGTCGCGCCAGCGCCCGTCCGCGTCGAGGATCTCCAGGCCGTGGACGAGGGCAGCGCTGCGCCCCACGAGCACCATGCCGGCGCGGGCGTCGGCGGCGGTGATGTGCCGGAGCCGTCGTTTGGCGTCGTCGTCGAGCTCGCGCCATTGGTCGGCGGGGTAGTAGGCGTTGGTGCGGATGCGGTGGAGTTCGCCGGCCTTGTGCCTGCGCGAAAGGGTGACGCGCTCGACGTCGGTGGCGCCTCGAATTGGGTTCATGCCCTATTGGACGCGGCCCGGCGCCGCGCGGTTCCATCTGATTTCCGGCTACCCGCGGACAGGGGAGGACATGTGGAAGGCCGGGCCGTCGCATTTCGCTTTACGACGGCCCGGCCTCCACGTCATCCGCCTGCGAGCCAGGGAACGCTGCGTCACGCAAGGGTGCACACGGACGGCGGGCACCAGGAGTGCGCCACTCCCTCGGGAGCAGCGAACGACCCGGAGCAGCCGGGGCACCCGGAAGCGGCGGGGATTACAGGAACTTCTCGTACGACGGCAGGTCGAGGAAGCCGTTGCCCGACAGGCCGATCAGGATGACGGGGCCAGTTCCCGGCTCGCCGGTGAACTTCGAGGCCTCGACGCACGCGGCGGCGATGGCGTGGTTCGACTCCGGCGCGGGGACGGTGCCCTCGCAGCGGGCGAAGCGCATGCCGGCGGCGAACGCGTCCTCCTGCTCGACGGTCGTGGTCTCCATCAGTCCCAGCTCCACGGCGTGCGACACCATCGGCGCCATCGCGTGGTAGCGCAGGCCACCGGCGTGGATCGGGTCCGGCACGAAATCCTGGCCCAGGGTGTGCATCTTCAGCAGCGGCGTCAGCCCCGCCACGTCACCGTGGTCGTAGCGGTACTCGCCCTCGGTCAGCGACGGGCACTTCGCCGGCTCCGCCGCGATGATGCGCGGCGCGCCCTCGCCCACGAACTCCTTCGGATCCCGCTTCGTCCGCGAGGGTTCGGTCGCGGTGGATGCGCGGCCGCCGTCGTCAAGCACGGAACCCGTCAGCGAATGCCCGATGAACGGGAACGTCAGGCCGGCGAGGTTCGACCCGCCGCCCGCGCAACCGACGACCACGTCCGGGCCCGACTCGCCGAACATGGCCAGCTGCGCCGCGGCCTCCTGGCCGATGATCGTCTGGTGCAGCATCACGTGGTTCAGGACGCTGCCCAGGGCGTAGCGGGAATTGTCGCCCTTGACCGCGACCTCGATGGCCTCCGACACGGCCATGCCCAGCGAACCCGGGGTGTCGGGGTCCTTCGCCAGCATCGCGCGGCCGGCCTCCGTCAGATCCGACGGCGACGGGTGCACGGTGCCGCCGTAGACCTCCATGAGCATGCGGCGGTACGGCTTCGAGTCGTACGACGCGCGGACCTGCCACACCTCCACGCCCAGGCCGAAGAACTGCGCCGCGAACGACAGCGACGCGCCCCACTGGCCGGCGCCGGTCTCCGTGGTCAGGTTCGAGATGCCGTCGAGCATGTTGTAGTACGCCTGCGCCACCGACGTGTTCGGCTTGTGCGAACCGATCGGCGACACCGACTCGTTCTTGTAGTAGATCCGGGCCGACGTGCCCAGCTCCTTTTCCAGGCGGCGGGCGCGGGCCAGCGGCGCCGGGCGCCACAGCCGGTAGATTTCGCGGATCGGCTCGGGGATCTCGATCCACCGGTCGGTGGAGAATTCCTGCGCCACCAGGCCGGACGCGAAGATCGGCTCCATCTCCTCCGGCTTCAGCGGCTCGCGCGTGCCCGGGTGCAGGTGCGGCGGCAGCGGCTCGGGGAAGTCGGCGGCGAGGTTGTACCAGTGGGTCGGCAGCGCCGAATCGGGGAGGATGGCCTTGGTCATCTCGTCGTGCGCGCCGGACGTGTCGGCGCCGGGCCTGGCCTGCGGGGTCATGTGTGCTCCTATGTCGTGCGAAGGGATCCCATCAAGGTTATCCGGCGACGGCCGCGGCGTTCGTCATTAGGCTGGGGCGGCATGAAGCTCTATGCAGCGGCCCTCGATTTCCGCTCCGTCGCCCGCGAACACGGGGTGCCGGAGACCTTCGCCCCGGAAGTGCATGACGACGCCGCCGCGGCGTCGGATCGGCGCACCGGCCGGAAGGACCTGCGCGACGTGCCCTTCGTGACCATCGACCCGCCCGGTTCGATGGACCTGGACCAGGCGATGCACCTCACCGCGCTGGACGGCGACGGTGCGGATGGTGAGGTCGGCGCGGAAGGCCACGGCGGCGAGGGCGGCGCCGCCGGTTGGCGCGTCCTCTACGCCATCGCCGACGTCGGCGGCCTCATCGCGCCGGACTCCCTCGTCGCGCGGGAGGCGATGCGCCGCGGCCAGACCATCTACCTGCCGGACGAGCCGACCCGCCTGCACCCGGCGGCGCTGTCGGAGGGTGCGGGCAGCCTGCTGCCGGACGTCGACCGGCCGGCGCTGGTGTGGGACATCGTCGTTGGCGCGGACGGCGAGCCGACCTCGTGCGACGTCTACCCCGCGCTGGTGCGGTCGGTGGCCCGGCTGGAGTACGTGCAGGTCCAGGCGACGTTCGACGCCGGGGATCCGCACCCCTCGATTGCCGCGCTGCCGGAGCTGGGCAGGGCGCGGCAGGGTTCGGCGCTGCGTCGTGAAGCAATCAACTTGCGCCTGCCCTCGCAGACCGTGGCGCCGACGGACGACGGCCGGTGGGAGCTGCACCTGGACGCGCGGCCGCCGGTGATGGACTTCAACTCGGAGATTTCGCTGCTCGCGGGCATGGTCGCGGGCCAGATGATGGCGGAGGCCGGCGTGGGCGTGCTGCGGACGCTGCGGCCGGCCGGAGACGAGGCGCTCGCGGAGTTCCGCGTCGCCGCGCGCGCCCTGGGCTACGAGCTCCCCGATGATGCCGGGATCGCGCAGGTCAGCGAGTTCCTCGCGGGCGTCGACGCCGACTCCGCGCGCGGCATGGCCGTGATGAAGGACGCCTCGCGCCTGTTGCGCGGGTCCGGCTACGAGCGGGTGGAGACGCTTGACGACGGATCGGCGCCCGACCCGTCGGACGTGCCCGTCCATTCCGGCGTGGGCGGCCCGTACGCGCACGTGACCGCGCCGCTGCGCAGGCTCATCGACCGGTTCGGGCTGGAGTATTGCCTGGCCATCGCCGCACACCGCCGCGGGGAGACCGAGAAGGTCGAGGTGCCGGAGTGGGTGACCTCCGGCGTCGACGAGGCGATTTCGGTGATGGCGTCGTCCGGTCAGCTGGCGTCGCGGGTCGACCGGGCGTGCCTGGATCTCACCGAGGCCGTCGTGCTGGAGCCGTGGCTGGGCCACGCCTTCGACGCGGCGGTGCTCCACGACCGGGGCGAGGAGGTCGAGGTGTTCGTCTTCGAGCCGCCGGTGTTCGCGCGGTGCGTCGGCACCACGGCGGCGGGGGTTCCGGCTGAGGGCACCGCCCAGCGGATCAGCCTGGTCGCCGCCGACGCGTCGAACCCGGTGGAGCCGCAGGTGACGTTCGCCTGGCCGGCGGATTAGGCGGGATCAGAAGGGGGAGTCGACGGCGTCGCCGGCGTCGGTGCCGGTGACGCGCAGGACGGAGCCGCCGTCGCGCCGGATGGCGGCCTCGACGTCGTCGGCGTCGTCGGCGTGCGCCCACACGACCACGGCGGCGCCGCGGGCGGGGCAGCAGCGGGCGACGACGTCGCGGTCCTCGAGGGAAGCGACGAGTCGGCCGAGCGGGGAGTCCGC
>NZ_DURI01000253.1 GCF_012837295.1 Corynebacterium sp.
CCATGACGGCGAACATCACCAGTCCCAGAATGTCGGCTTCGCTCATCGCGCTCTCTTCCGTTCGTTAGCTTGTTTGCCGGCGCCTACTCGGAGATGAAGTCCGGCAGATCGTCCTCGGAAATATCTCCGGCCCCGGCGTCCCGGACGTCAACGAGTGCGGCGGCCTCGGCGACCGCGGCCTCGTTGGACTGTGCGTCGGCGGCCTCCTGATCCACCTCGACGTCATCCGCCCCGGCCCCAGTCGCCGACTCAGCCTCAACCTCAGCCTCCGGCTCCTGCGGATCCGTCAGATCGCCGTGGATCGCATGCGTGACCAGCGCGTCGGCGATGAGCAGGTCGCCCATCACGAGCGTCGGCACCATGTCGGCGAGCTGCGCCCACAGCGGGATCAGGCTGCGCACGACGGTGTCGTCGACGTCCGGGTTCGCCGCCTTCTGCCGCGCCAGCGCGCGGGCGGCCACGGCGATGAGCAGCGACGTGCCCGGCACCAGCGTCCAGTGCAACGACGGGTCGTCGGCGTCGATGCCGTCGAGCTTGTGGAACCGCACGTTGACGGCCTTCCGCAGCTTCGGCGACGTCCGCGACACCGCCTGGAACAGCGCCCGCGACGCCGCCGCCAGCCCCGGCATGATGCCGGCCTCGACGATCTCGGCGCGGTTGGCCACGACCTCGTGGATCGCGGTGAAGCGCGCGTCGTCGTCGGTCAGCGGCCCGGGCACCATGCGGTGGCCGTCGAAGACCTGCGCCAGAATGGCGTTGGCCTGCGGCTCCGGCAGCGCCGTGATCTGCACCGACGTCTTGTCGATGCACGCCGACTCCAGCGTCGTGTCCTGCCCCGTCGCCAGCGCGCGGATCAGCGCCTCGCCGCCGGCGCGGCGCAGGTGGGCGATCTGGTCCTTCTGCTTCGCCACGCTTGACGACGGATCGGCCAGATCCGCCATCGCCGCCAGCGCCCCGAGCCACGGCACGCGCCGGCGGCCCGGAGTCGGGGACTTTTCGGTGAAGTCGCCGAGCACCAGACCGGAGGACACGACCATGCCCGGCTGATCGCCGAGGCGGATCGCCGAGCCATTGAGCGCGGCCAGGCCGGTGCGCGGATCGGCGGTGAGCACGCGGCGCAGGTTGTCCGGTGCCAGCGCCCCGGACACCTGCGGCATGATGGTCGCCCGTCCGGCGCGCAGGGTCTCGAACAGGGACCACACGCCGGTCAGCTCGCGCACGCCGAGGTTCTCGGGCAGTGCTGCGGCTGCGGCGGCGCCGCTTTCTGCACCGTCGTCCGCCCCTTCGGCGGCCACGGCGTCATCGACGACGACCGCCGCTTCCGGCGCCGGCCACAGCGGGCGGCGGTCGGACTCGCGGCCGAAAACGACCTGGACGATGAGCGTGGGGTGTCGCGCGGTGTCGTCGTCAAGCGTGCACCTGCCGTCGACGACCGGCAGGGCCCGCGGCGCGCACCACGGCTGAGCCGGGCACCACACCCACGCGGTCAACGACAGATCGGCGAAGGCCGGATCGACGCCGACGACGAGCTCGCCGCCGTCGCGGGTGACGGAGCGGACCGTGTCGGTCTTCGGGGCCTCCACGAGCGGCACGGACAGGCGGCGGCGCCCGGTGACGCGGGTCCAGTCGAGGCTGATGGTCAGGTCGGAGAGCATGGCCACGCGGTCGGCGTAGGTGCCCAGGTCGGCGAAGGCGTCGTCGCCGCGGCGGGTCAGCGGCACGCGGCAAATGTCGCGCTCCCCCGACTTCACCGCCAGGTGCGCATGGCGGAGCTCGCCCGGAGCCGACACGCGGAACACCCCGTGCGCGTCGACGCGGCCCGGCCGGGTGCGCAGGGTGCGGGAACGGCGGGCCGGCGTTTCATCGGTGAGCGGGACCTCGAAGCGGAGGCGGCCCGGATTGACGCGGAGCTCCAGGTAGGCGCCCTCCTCCGTGGACAGCTCCACCGTGCCCGTCGAATCCGCGGGGCCCAGCCGCAGCACGGCCGGCTCGACCTCCAGCGGCTTGTCGCCGGAGAGCACGCGGACCTCCGCGGGGCTCAGGCCGGCTTCCTCGGGGATGCGGAATCCGTCGCCGCCGCCGCGGTAGGAAACGTCCAGATCGGCCTGCTCGGCGACGGCGATGTGCGACTGGAAGCTGCGGCCGCGCGGGTTGGTCAGACGGACGACGAACTCGCCGAGCCACGGGTAGTCGTCGTCGGTGAGCACGTCGACCTCGCCGCCGGCGGCGGGAACCTCGAGGTCGTAGACCATGACCATGTCCTCGGCGAAGCGCCCGTACCCGGGGAAGTCGGCGACCTGGACGCGCCAGGCCTCGTCGCGGCCGGACAGGGTCGGCGGGAACACCGCGACGGGCCCGCCGGCGTGGACCGGGGTGCCGTGGACGGTCGAGGCGCCGTCGAGGCGGGCGTGCGGCATGGTCAGCTTCGGGCGGCGCATCGGCGACGCCGAGCGGACCTCGCCGACGACGCCGGGCCGCACCACCTGCAGCGCGTGGACGTCGCGCAGATCGGCCTGCGCCACCTGCCACAGCTCCCATTCGGCGGGCGCGGGCTCGGACAGCAGCGGCACGTCCTCGCCGGTCACCGGGTCGACCAGGCGGGCGTCGTTCGGGTAGACGACGTGCACCGACGTCGAATGCAGCGACACCTTGTCGGTGACGGACTGGCCGTCGTCGCCGAAGATGAGCACCGGGTCGGCGGTGTCGATGGCGGGCACGCGCCAGTGCGGGCCGTCGCCGAGTTCGACCAGGACCTCGCGCACCGGCTCGGTGATGGGCACGACGGGCCGGGCGGTCGCCTCGCCCAGCGCCACGGCCGGTTCGGCGACGACGGTGCCGCCGTAGGTCACCAGCCAGGACCGGCCGGCGGGCGCCGACGGGGTGGGCAGCTGCACGCAGACGCGGTTTTCCAGTTCGTCGAAGAACAGCTGCGGGCGGCCGGTGGTGGCCACGACGCCGACGGCGGTG
Organism: Corynebacterium sp.; assembly: GCF_012837295.1. Taxonomy (GTDB): domain Bacteria; phylum Actinomycetota; class Actinomycetes; order Mycobacteriales; family Mycobacteriaceae; genus Corynebacterium. The sequence goes on from NZ_DURI01000253.1 coordinate 2,968, forward strand.
CGTCGCGACGGCGTGCCGGCGGGCCGGGCGCGCAATTCCTCGCGGGCGGCGTCGAGGAGGATCGGCGGCAGCCCGACCTCGTCGGGCCCCAGGTCCTCGCGCGATTCCCAGTTCGCGGGGTCGGCGGCGGTGGCCATGACGTACCCCAGAGTCGCCTGCACCAGCCGGCGGGCGCGCGCCACCGCGGACTGCGATAGCACACGCAGCGCGCGCGGCACGTCGGAACCGATGTCCGCGGCGAAGCCCGACACCATCGCGTCGATGCCGTCGCGGACGGGCTGGAGCTTCTGCACCAGATCGCTTGACGACGACCCGCCGACACCTCCCCCGGCCTCGCCGCCGATTCCGGCGGCGTCCTCGATGCGCTCGATGAGCAGCGGCATGACCGACTGCTGCACGCCGGCGTGGAGCATCATCAGCCGGGCGGAGTCTTCGCGGGTTCCGGGTTCGGCGGGGGCGCCGTCGAGAAGCGCGACGTCCGGCAGTCCGAGCTCCGCCAGGATCTCCGGGACCCGCTCCACCACGTGCTCGACGAAGGCGGCGACGTCCGTGGACTCGGAGTCCAGCTGCAGGCCCGCGGTCCAATCGGCCCACAGGTCGGTGGTGGAGGCGACGCGGGCGGCGCGGCCGACCAGGGACGCCAGCAGCACCGCGGGGTAGGAATCGGCGACGCCGCGGGCGCCATCGACGTCGACGGCTTTGAGCAGCGGCCCGAGGAAGCCGTCGATCCGCTCGACCTCGTCCATCCGGATGCCCGACCAGGTGACCAGCGCCTCGGCACCGTCCTCCGAATCGGCGTCCGCGGCGAGGGCGGCCAACCGTCCTCGCAGGTCAACGTCCGCGGCTGCGAGCCAGGCACGGAGCGGATTCGGATCATGCGGCGCATCGGCCATGGTTGGGTTCACACTCTCCTCTATGGGTCCCGTTTGTCGGGCCTTTTCGGGGCCCGCGCATCGGGCTTCATTCTAACGACGCTCCGCGACGGCGACCTCATGGGCATCATCGCCGCCGGCGCGGACGTCCGGCAGCAGGGCGCGGACGGCTACCGCCGTTGCGATGCAGCAACCCACCGCCACCGCCGACGCCCACCCCATGCCGGACGTGAACGCCGTGTCCGCCACGTCGATGACGGACGCGGCAAGATCCGCGGGCAGGGATTCCGCGAGCACGTGAGCCGAGTTGACGTTGTCCGACAACTCGGCGGACTGGGCGGCGTCGAGCGGGAGGTCGACCGTCGACAGCTCCCGGGAGTACACGCCCACCAGGACCGAACCGAGAATCGCCGCGCCGAAGGCGCCGCCGAGCTCGTAGCCGGTCTCGGACAGCGCCGAGGCCGCGCCGGACTGCTCCGGCGGGGCGGAACCCAGGATGATGGTGTTGGTGACCGGGTCGATCATGCCCGAGCCGACTCCCAGCAGGATGAAGGATGCGGCGAACCACACCTGGGCGCCCGTGCCCGACGACACCGCCGGCCACGCGCCGGAGGCCTCCACGACGTGCATGGCCAGACCGGCGGCGGCCAGGGTGATGGCGATGAGCAGCAGCGGCCGGGCGGAGAACCTGCCCACCATTTCACCGGTGATCATCGTCGCCGCCATGGACGCGACCATGCCCGGCATGAGCAGCAGACCCGCGTGCACCGGGCTGATGCCGAGCACGACCTGCAGGTACTGGGTGAGGTAGAACATTGCGCCGACCAGCAGGAACGACGACATGGCGTTGATGACCACCGACACCGCGTAGGCGCGGTCGCGCAGCAATCGGACGTCCACGAGCGGATGCGGGGCATTGTTCAGGTGCGCCACCAGCGCACCGGCGGCCAGAAGAGCGGCGGTGGCCAGCAGCGCCGGAATCCACCATGCCAACCCGGCCGTCGCGGCCTTCAGCGCGCCGACGACGCCGAACAGAGCCACCATCGACAACACCGCGCCGGCGATGTCGAACCGGCCCGGGGCCGTCGCCTTCGACTCGGGCAGCACCAGCAGGCCGCCCACGATCACGGCGACGGCGACGGGGACGTTGATGATGAACACCGAGCCCCAATGGAAGTGCTCCAGCAGCCACCCGCCGAGGACGGGCCCGATGATCGCGCCGAGCGAGTAGCACGAGATCCACACCGCGATCGCCCGCGGCAACTCGTTCTTGTCCGGGAACATCGCCTTGATCAGCGACAACGTCGACGGCATCAGCGTCGCCCCGGCCACGCCCTGCAGCGCGCGGGCGACGATGAGCATCACCGGGCTCACCGAATACGCCGCCAGCAGCGACGCCGCGCCGAACCCGGCGATGCCCCACATCAGCAGCTTCCGGCGGCCGATCCGGTCGCCGAGGGTGCCCATGGTGATCAACAGCGTCGCGATGACGAACGCGTACACGTCGACGATCCACAGCAGCTGCGTGCCCGAAGGATCCAGATCCCTGGAGATCGCCGGCAACGCGAAGTTCAGCACCGTCATGTCGATCGCCAGGATGACCACGGCCAGCGCGAGCACCGCCACACCCCACCAGCGCAGCGGATACGAGGGCGCGCCGGCGTCGTAAAGCTCGTCATTCAAAGCTTTGTCGCGCACGAAAGACCCCTTTCTCTCCATGGCTCTGGCGGACCATCACCTGCCGGGGGCACGGCAGCCGGGGACCTCCCCGGCATTCACCCGTCGCATGCGCGCCGGTCACCGTCCTCCCGCCTTGGAAAGCAGGGGTCTTCGTCAGGCCGACCCCGCGGCGCGGTCACCGCGGGGTCAGTCGTCTCAAGTGCTCGCTCAGCGTAACAGGGGCTCACGGGGCCCCGCCAGCGCGAACTACGTCAGGAAGTCGTACTCCGGGGTGCCCGGCATCAGGCGCCGGCAATCCAGCGGGGAGGCGTCCATCCGCTCGACGAGCGCATCGAGGTCGCCGGCGTTGCGCAGCTCGATGCCGACCAGCGCCGCCCCCGTCTCGCGGTTGTTGCGCTTGAGGTACTCGAACAGCGCGATGTCGTCGTCCGGGCCGAGGATGTCGTTGAGGAACATGCGCAGCTGGCCCGGCTTCTGCGGGAAGTTGACCAGGAAGTAGTGCTTCAGGCCGCGGTAGACCA
>NZ_DURI01000254.1 GCF_012837295.1 Corynebacterium sp.
CATCGCCGCCGCGGCGCGCGAGGACGGCCGCCACGTCCGCGGCGTCGACATGACGGGTCTGGCGCAGAAGGGCGGCGCCGTGGTCTCCGACGTGCGCATCACCGATGGCGCCGTCGAGCAGTCGGGGCTGGTGCCCGCCGGCGCCGCCGACCTGCTGCTCGCCTGCGACGGCCTGACGTCCGCCGATCCCGCGAACCTCGCCGTGATCGGGGCGTCCCGCACCACCGCCGTGGTCTCGTCGACGTCGACGCCCACCGGCGTGATGTGCACCGACGTCCGCGCCGAGCGTCCCGACGGCGTGGCGCTGGCCGGGGCGATCGGCCGCTCCGCCGCCCGTGCCGTCACCGCCGATGCGGCGGCCGTGGCCCGCGGTCTCTTTGGCGACGCCACCGTGCAGACCACCCTGCTGCTCGGCGCGGCGGTGCAGGCCGGTGCCCTGCCCATCTCCCCCGCCGCCGTGGAAAACGCGCTGCGCTCCAACGGCATCGCCGTCGGGGCCAACATCCAGGCCTTCCGCCGCGGCCGCCAGCTCGTCGCCGCACCGGAGGCCGTGGCCGCGGCGCTGCGGAACGCGACTCCGGGGGCCTCCCGGGACACGTCGTCCGGTGCCGCCACCGACGCGGCCGGCGCGCCCGCCTGGTCCCTGCGCCTCGTCGACGACGTCCTGGGTTCCCCGGTCGAGGGCGGCCTGCCCGTGGAGCTGCCGTCCGATCTGCGCCATTCGATCGCCCTGCGCGTCGCGGAGCTCCGGGCCTGGGGCGACGAATCCGATGCACGCGGCTACCTCGACGACCTCGCGGTGCTCGCCGGCGCCGAGCGGGCGATCGCCCCGCGCGGAACCACCCTGCTGCGCGCCGCGGCGTTCGGGCTCCACAAGCTCACCGCGTACAAGGACGAGTACGAGGTCGCCCGCCTCGCCCTGGACACCGGTTTCCTCGACGGGGTCGCCGGCGAATACGGCGACGGCGCAGACGTGGCGTTCCTGCTGCACCCGCCGTTCCTGCGGGCGCTGGGCATGGACCGGAAGCTCCGCATGGGTGCGGCGGCCCGCCCCGCGCTGCGTGCGCTGACGAAGGCCAAGCGCCTGCGCGGCACCGCACTCGACCCCTTCGGGCGCACCTCCGCCCGACGCTTCGAGCGTGAACTCCGCGATGCCTATCGCACCCGGCTGCTCGGCTTCGCGGCCGAAATGAACGGGGAGGCCGACGACGTCGCCAAGCAGAAGCTGCTTTCCGACGCCACCGCCCTGGCCGCCCTCGCCGACTCCGTGCGGGGTTACGAGGACGTCAAGGAGCGTTCCGCGGCGCCGCTGCTGGCGGCGCTGGGCATGACCGCCGAGGGATGGCCGGAGAAGCCGGAGTAGCCCGACCAGGCGGGAAGGGCCCGCCGCCACCGTAAATGGGGGCGGTGGGGTCGCCCGGGCGGACCTAGTGTCGGAAGCATGTGGTCGGTGAACGTCGATGCGGGCGCAGTGGCCCCCGGAGGCGCAATCGAGGCCGGTCCATAGGATGGATGCCATGAGCCCACGGGTGCCCAAGCTGCGCAGGCCCGATTCGACCGTCGAGGCCGGCATGCTCCGGGCCGCCACCCTGGCCATGGCCTGCGCGTGGCCGCTGTGGTTGATCGAGCGGATCCTGTTCAGCTACCCGGACTCGGCATGGTCCGAGCATTGGTTCCCGTCCGTGACGGCGGCGATCTTCGCATCCTCCATCGTGTTGATGTTCGTGGCGTGGATGACCGGGCGCAGTTCGACGATGATCCTGGCCAACCGCATCGCGGGGTGCTCGGTGCCGATGGCGATGGTCCTGGTCTTCATCGCCGTCGCGCAGGGCGACGTGGGCCCGCAATCCGCGGTGTGGTTCACCGGATTCGCCGGCGTGCCCGCCGTGGCGTTCGCCCTGACGGTTCCCCTGAGGCTGGGCCTCCCCTGGTTCGTGTTCACCGTCGGCGGCGTCACCATCACCAACGCCGTGCTGCAGGGCCGGACGGAATGGGACGAGCTCGTCGGCGACGTCGGATTCGCGCTGATCAACACGTTCGCCTTCGTCGTCTTCGCCGCCGCCGCGATCCGCGTATCGCGGGTCACCGACTCGTTCGAGGCTCGAGCGCGGCTCGATCATGCCCGCGCCGCGACGCTGCGGGCCAGGAACAAGGAGATGACCAGGTTCACGGCGCTGGTCCACGATCACGTGCTCTCCGAATTGGCCGCGATCTCCGGCGGCCTGAAGCCTTCGGGCACCGTCGATCTGCGATTCGGATCGGGGCTCGCGGAATCGAGCGCCGTCGGCGCCGACCGGCTCATCGACATGGTCGCCGAATGCGTCCATCGCGAAACCCCCGACTGCGACGTCATCGTCGGCAGAAGGGAGGTCCGGAGCGGGATGGAGTTCCCCGAACCGATGGTCGCCAACCTCATCCTGTCGCTGGCGGAGGCGGCGCGCAATTCCGCGAAGCACGCCGGACCGGGCGCGCGGCGGCGCTGCACCGTCGACGTCGCCGACTCGGCCGTTCGGGTGACGTACGCCGACGACGGTGCCGGATTCAGCGTCGATGACGTAGCCGACACGCGCGCGGGGCTGCGGATTTCGATCCTCGGCCGCATGGCCTCGGTGGAGGGCGGTTCCGCGAAGGTCGAGTCCGTGCCGGGCACCGGAACCGAGGTGATCCTGTCGTGGGTCGGCGAAGAACCGGACTCCGAACCCGCCCCCTTGCCCGTCGGCTCCGACGAAGAGCCGGTCACGTCGATCCTCGGCATGAACGTGGTCTATTCATGGCAGTTCGGGGCCATGATCGTGTTGGTGATGGCGTTGATCAACTACTCGGGCGGGAACTTCTTCGGGTGGGCGGAGCTGGCGTGCCTCGGTTTGATCACCGTGGGCGTCGTCCTGCTGATGCCCGGTGACCGGCCGAAGTTGCCCCGTGCGCGCACGGTCGGTTTGATCGTCGTCGCTGCGTCGGTGGCCGCGGTCGGCCAATGGAAGACGGTCATCGATGTGGTGTGGAACTGGGATCGCCTGATCTTCCTCAACATGATGGTATTGCTTGCGTCCCTCGTCGCCATCCGCGGGCGCCCGGGCGGGGCTTTCCTCATGGTGGGATCGGCGGCGGTGGTCGTGGAGGTGCTCCGATACGCGGGCGTCTCCCCCGCCCCCGAGGTCACCGCGGCCACCGTGCTCAGCTTCTCGATCCTCGTGGCCGCGGCCGGTTTGGTGAACTGGGGCGTCCGGTACTTCTTCCGGCGGCTTCCGCAGGCGAGGATCGACCAGATGGCGGCTGCGGCGGATGCGGCCTCCGCCGTGGAGCAGAAGGAACGCCGCCGGGACAATCTGACGTGGCTGGAGCGCGAAATCCGCCCCGTCATCGACGCGGCCCGCGTCCTGGACCCGGCCACGGAGCGCCTGCGCCTCCGGGCGCGGCTGACGGAGTTGCGGTTGCGCGACGTCCTGCGCTCCCCGCTTCTCGACGTCCCGGCGCTCAGCGCCGCGATTTGGGATGCGCGCGCGAGGGGCGTGGAAGTCCGTTTGCTCGACGACCGGACCGGGTGGAAGCGCACCGGCGACCACGTGGAAGATGGCGACGACGGTGACGTTGCGGACTCCGGCGACTCCGGCGACACCGGCGATGCCGCCGACGGTCGCGACTTCGGCGGTGATGGCGTGGACGGACCCCGCGCGGTGGAATCGAACCTGGGCGCCATGATCGAGGCCCTCGATGGGGCCGCCGAGGGAGAAACCGTGACCATCCGTTTGTCGCCTCCCCACCGCGACGTCTTCGCCACCATTTCCAACGAATCGGGCGTCGCCCGGCTGACCGCGGGCGGCGTCCGAGTCTGACCGCCGTCGGGGGCACCGCATGCCCCCGCCGTAACGTTCCCCGCGTCACGAACGTGGCCGCCCGTTGGGGCTAACGGTGTGGAAGTGCCGTGACCTGCGGGGTAAGTTTGGAAGCGTGAGCCAGAAGCCGCGCCGAATCGCCGCCATCGATGACCATGAGCTGTCGTTGCGGGGTTTGGCGGCCATCGTCGGCGCAGCCGACGACATCGAGTTGGTGGGCGTCTACCCGACGGTCCCCCAGCTCCTCGACTCGCTGGCCGACGCCGATCGGCTCGATCTCGTGGTGCTCGACCTCCGGTTGGGAGACGATTCGCAGCCGGAGGACAATGTCACGGCGCTGGCGGCAATCACCGACAACGTGATCATCCTGTCGTCCCTGGAGAGCCCTTACCTGGTGCGTCGAGCCCTCAAAGCCGACGTCTTGGGAATGGTGCAGAAATCGGAATCGCCGGAGACGATTCTCGAGGCCATCCGGGAGGCGTCCCTGGGCCGCGGCGTGCCCACCACGGAATGGGCCGCGGTGATCGATTCGGACCCGCACATCGACTCGGTCGGTCTGTCGGATCGCCAGCGTGAAGTGCTGGAACTCTACGCATCCGGCGAGCCGGCGAAGCGGGTCGCGCGGCTCACGGGACTGGCCCAGGACACCGTCAACGACTACCTGGGCCGGATCCGGCTGAAGTACGCGGCCGCCGGCCGTCCGGCTCCGACCAAGGCGGACCTGTTTCGCCGTGCCCAGGAAGACGGCTTCTTGCCCGGTCCCACCGATCCCGAGTAGCCGTGGACGGAGGATGGGGCGAAACCCCGTTGCGGGCGGCGGTTTCGGCTGCGCCACTCGATCATCGCTTCGGATGAATTCGGGGCTGGACAACGGGTGCCCCATAAGTGGTGTCTCGCAAAAGGCCCCGCGTGGGCTTCTAATGGTTGGGTACCCGTCATATCTTGACCCAGGAGCACTACGCCATGACGACCGTCCTCGACACCAGCGGTGCCGCTCTCCACGTGGATTCACTCCTCACCACCCGTGAAGCCCAGGTTCTCGATGCGTGGCTCAATGCCCCGAGCAAGGCCGAAGCCGCCGCAAAGCTGCGGTTGACGGAAAACACGGTGCGCACCCACATCCGCCGTATCCGGGCGAAGTACACCAGCCTCGGCTACGACGTGTCCACGAAGGGGCAGCTCATGGAGCGCGTCATCCTGGACGGGCTGCTCTAGCCAAGCGACGCGAGGGTCCGGCCCACGCAATCGGTCCGCGGCGTGAAAGGGCTTCCGAGCGAAAGACCCTCGTCACCTACAGCTACGCCAATTCGACGATCTCCATGTATTCGTCGTTCCACAGGTCCTCGGTGCCGTCGGGAAGCACGATCACCCGCTCCGGCTCGAGGGCTTCGACGGCTCCGGGGTCGTGCGTGACCAGCACGACGGCGCCCGTGTAGGTCCGCAGCGCGTCCAGCACCTGTTCGCGGGACTGCGGGTCGAGGTTGTTGGTCGGCTCGTCGAGAAGCAGCACGTTGGCCCGGGAGGACACCAGGGCCGCCAGGGCCAGGCGCGTCTTCTCGCCGCCCGACAGCGTGCCCGCAGGCTGATCGAGCTGCACGCCCGAGAACATGAAGGCGCCCAGCAGGCCGCGCAGCTCCTGCTCGTCGACGTCGGGGCACGCGTCGACGGTGTTCTGCCACACGGACTTGTCCGGGTCGATGGTGTCGTGCTCCTGGGCGAAGTAGCCCACCTTCAGGCCGTGGCCGGAGACGATGCCGCCTTCGCCGTCGGTGCGCTCGACTCCCGCCAGCAGCTTGAGCAAGGTCGTCTTGCCCGCGCCGTTGAAGCCGAGGACGACCACGCGCGAACCCTTGTCGATGGCCAGGTCGACGCCGGCGAAGACCTCCAGCGAGCCGTACATCTTGGTCAGGCCCTTGGCGTTCATCGGCGTCTTGCCGCAGGCGGCGGGCTCAGGGAAGGAAATGTGGGCGACCTTGTCGGCGACGCGGACCTCGTCGAGGTCCCCCATCATGCGCTCGGCGCGGGCGACCATCTGCTTCGCGGCGCGGGCCTTGGTGGCCTTCGCGCCCAGCTTGTCGGCCTGCTTCTTCAGCTGCGAGGCCTTCTTCTCGGCGTTGGCGCGCTCGCGGCGGCGGCGGGCCTCGTCGGTCGCGCGGGCGTCGAGGTACTTGGACCAGCCCATGTTGTAGACGTCGGCCTCGGCGCGCACGGCGTCGAGGAACCAGACCTTGTTGCACACGTCGCCCAGCAGCTCGACGTCGTGGCTGATCATGATCAGGCCGCCCTCGTGCTTGGACAGGAATCCGCGCAGCCAGGTGATGGAGTCGGCGTCGAGGTGGTTCGTGGGCTCGTCGAGAAGCAGGGTCGTCGCGGACTTGCCGGCGCCGGCCGAGGCCGCGAACAGAATCTGGGCGAGCTCGACGCGGCGGCGCTGGCCGCCGGACAGCGTCTTCAGTTGCTGGTCGAGGACCCGCTCCTCCAGCCCCAGCGCGTCGCAGATGCGGGCGGCTTCAGCGTCGGCCTCGTAGCCGCCGAGGTCGTGGTAGCGCTCCTCGAGCCTCGAGTACTTCCGGATCGCGGCGTCGCGCTTGCCGTCGGACTCGGAGGTCTCCATGATCTCCTGCTGGCGCTCCATGTTGCGGCGGATGGAGTCCAGGCCGCGGGCCGACAGCACGCGGTCGCGCGCGGTCTGCTCGATGTTGCCCTCGCGGCTGTCCTGCGGCAGGTAGCCGATGTCGCCCGAGCGGATGACCTTGCCGCCGTACGGCTCCCCCTCGCCCGCCAGGATGCGCATCGTGGTGGTCTTGCCGGCGCCGTTGCGGCCGACGAGGCCGATGCGGTCGCCCGGCTGGACGCGCAGCAGCTCGCCCGGGGCATCCAGGAGGGTGCGGGCTCCGACGCGGACTTCGAGGTCATGGGTGACGATCACGTCGCGCCACCCTACCAGCCGCTTTGCCCCGTCCCGGCATCGGTCGAGGGCGGTCCGCGGCGCCGGATATGGTGGGCGCATGAGTTCGCGTTTCCGCGCCGTGGTCCTGGGCCTCGGCCCCGCCGGCCGCATCGCCGCGCATCGAGCCGCCGCACGCGGGTGGGACGTCCTCGCCCTCGACCCGGCGGGCGGGTCCATGCCGTCGACGGTGGGCGCGTGGGCGCATCAGCTCCCCGGCTGGCTGCCCGCCGACGCCGTCGCGTCGCGCTTCCGGCCCACGGTGATCACCTCCGACGGTCGGCGGCGGGTGCTTGACGACGCCTACGTGGTGCTCGACACGGCGCGGCTGTCGGAGCTCGGCGGGTTCGAGGTGCGACGTGAGGCCGGTTTGGGCGGCGGCCGAGCGACGTACATGTCCTGGAACGATGACCGGGACCAGAACGTCGGTCCAGTCGCCCGGTTGAAGGAAGCGATCGGGCGTCTCCGGGAGCTGGTCACCACGGATCCGAGTCAGGGGCCGTCGGTGTCCATCGACCATGAGCATTACCACTCTTCGGACGATGAAATCCCCGATGGTTTCGTCGACCCCAACGGCGTGGGCGGTTCCTTCGCCGCATGGACGAGTCCCGACATCCTCGTCGACGCGGCCGGGGCGGCCCCGGACGCCGCGGTGCTCGAGGCCAGGCAGCTCGCCTTCGGCCATGTGTTCCGCGAAGCGGACCTCCCGGATACCGTGCGGGTGCCCGTGCTCATGGACTTCACCGTGCCCGGCGGCGCAAATGCCGACCGTGAGGGCGACGACGACCACGGGGAGTTTCCGGCCACCTTCTCGTACCGTCTGCCGCTCGGCGACGGCACCTGGCTGATCGAGGAGACGATTCTCGCCGCCCGCGCCTCCTCCGACGCCGATGACCCCCGCCGGGCCGGCCTGCACGCGCACCTGCGGCGAATGCAGTCGCATCGGCTGACCGAGCTCGGGGTCGATCTTGCGGCGGCGATCTCCGACGAGATCGTCGACTTCCCCATGGGCCCGTGGCGGCTGCCGGACAATCGGCCACGAACCCCGTTGCACGAAGCGCTCGAATTGGTGCCGGTGCCGGGCCGCTCCACCATCTCGCTCGACCTGTCTTTCCTGGCCCGCCCCGTCGGCGGGGCGGGTACCCCGGGCTACGGGCACTTCGGCGCCGGCGGAGGCTGGATGCACCCCGCCACCGGCTACTCCGTCGGTGCGGTGCTCGCCGACGTCGACCGATTCCTCGACCGCCTCGCGGCACGCGGCGACGCTTCCCCGCCCGGCGGCCGGATGCTGGCGTGGCTGCACAGGAGGGGCCTGCACGTGATCCTCGGCTTCGACGCCGACCGGACCCGCGAGTTCTTCGACGCGTTCTTCACGCTGCCGGACCGCGCCATCCGCGAGTACCTCACGGGCACGTCGACGCCCAAGACGATGGCGGTCATGGCCCGGATCGCCGTCCCGCTCGCCCGGAGGAGCCCGGCGACGCTGCTCCGGCTGCTCACCACCTTCGCCGACGGCAAGCCGGTCGACGGTTAGGCGGTTTCCCGCCGAAGTTCTCCCGCCGTCCCGCGTCGGCCGTCGCGGCCCCCGCCGAACCACGACGACCCCGAACCGGCCTCCACGTTCCCCGGGCTGCGCGACACCGTCGCAAAGCAATCGCCGAAAGCCCGGGGCGCCGCGGCCCGAGGCATATGATCGGGGAATGACCGCATCCCTCGACGCGAAGGGCCCGCAGGGCCATCCGGGGCAGCTGCAACGCACCCTGCGCGCGCGACACCTGAACATGATCGCCATCGGCGGGGCCATCGGCACCGGCCTCTTCGTCGCCTCGGGTGCGACCATCTCCGAAGCGGGGCCGGGCGGCGCGCTCGTCGCGTACGCGCTCATCGGCTTCATGGTGTGGCTGGTGATGCAGTCCCTCGGCGAAATGGCCGCCTACCTGCCGGTCGCCGGATCCTTCCAGGAGTACGGCACGCGGTACGTCTCCCCCAGCTTCGGCTTCGCGCTCGGCTGGAACTATTGGTTCAACTGGGCCATCACCGTCGCCGCCGAGCTCGTCGCCGCGGCGCTGGTCATGCGCTACTGGTTCCCCGACGTGCCCGCGATCGTCTGGTCGGCCGGCTTCCTGTTGCTGTTGTTCCTGCTCAACGCGCTATCCGCCCGGGCTTTCGGCGAAGGCGAATTCTGGTTCGCCGCCATCAAGGTGATCACCGTCGTCGTGTTCCTCATCATCGGCGTGGCCATGATCTTCGGCATCATGGGCGGCACCTCCCCCGGCGTGCAGAACTGGACCACCGGCGAGGCTCCCTTCGTCGGCGGCGGCATGGGCATCCTCGCGGTGTTCATCGTCGCCGGGTATTCGTTCCAGGGCACCGAGCTCGTCGGCGTCGCGGCCGGCGAGGCGGAGCATCCGGAAAAGACGATCCCCAAGGCGATCCGCACCATCTTCTGGCGGATCCTGCTGTTCTACATCGGCGCCATCGCCGTCATCGGCTTCCTGATCCCCTACACCGACCCGAGCCTGCTCAACGCCTCCGAGGACAACATCGCCGTGTCCCCGTTCACCCTCGTCTTCGACCGGGCGGGCATCGCCATCGCCGCGGGCCTGATGAACGCGGTGATCCTGACCTCGGTGCTGTCGGCCGGAAACTCCGGCCTCTACGCCTCGACCCGCATGCTGTACTCGCTGGCCCGCATGGGGCAGGCGCCGCGATTCTTCGGCAAGTTGTCCAACCACGACGTGCCCATGCGCGCTCTGGTGGCCACGGCGTCGATCGGCATGTTCGGGTTCCTCACGTCCATCGTCGGCGACGGTGCGGCCTACACCTTCCTGCTCACCCTGTCGGCGCTGGCCGGGTTCCTCACGTGGATCGGCATCTCCTACAGCCACTACCACTTCCGCAAGGCGCTCACGGCGCAGGGTGTCCCGCTGACCTCGCTGCCGTACAAGGCGCCGTTCTTCCCCGCCGGAGCGGTCATCGCGCTGCTCATGTGCTTCGGCGTCGTCATCGGCCAGGCCTACGGGCCGATCACCACCGGCGAAAACCTCTTCGCCATCCTCTCGCCGTACCTGGGCATCCCGGTGTTCCTGGCACTGTGGTTCGGGCACAAGCGCGTCACCGGATCGAAGGCGGTCAAGCCCGAGGAAGCGGACCTGTCGCGCGAGTAGCCGAAACGAAAAACCGTCCCGCCCAGTCCACGATCCCCCTCCGAGGAGGCGGAATCGGACTGGGCGGGACGGCTTCATCGACGGCCCCGGGACAGCTTGCGCCGGGACCGGGATCGCTTACACCGAGAAGCCGAGCGCGCGCATCTGCTCGCGGCCGTCCTCGGTGATCATGTGCGGGCCCCACGGCGGGGACCAGACCCAGTTGAGCTGCATCTCGGTGATTTGCGGGTGATCCAGCACCAGCGTCTCCGTCTGGTCGAACAGCATGTCCGTCAGCGGGCACGCGGGCGACGTCAGCGTCATGTTGATGACGGCCTTCGACTTGCCCTCGATCCAGATGTCGTACACCAGGCCCAGATCGACGACGTTGACGCCGAGCTCGGGGTCGACGACGTCGTACATGCGGTCCTCGACCTCGATGACCAGCTGCTCCTGCTCGGGGGTCTGCTCGGGGCGCGGCGGAACCTCGTAGGTGCTGCCGTCGAGGCCCGGGGCCGGGTTCTCGCCGTTCTCGGCGGTCTCGGGCTGCGGGGCAGCGCCGGTCTCCGGGGTCTCCGGAGCGTCGGTCTCGGGGATGTTCGTCTCGGTCATCGGTTCACTTCCTTGTCTCCGGGGTTGTCGGTGCCGGCGTCGGGGGCGTCGGAGCCGGTCAGCGCGTCGGCGGTGGCCGCCTGGAACGCCTTCCAGCCCAGCAGTGCGCACTTGACGCGGGCGGGGTACTTGGCCACGCCGGAGAAGGCGATGCCGTCCCCGATGAGGTCCTCGTCGCCCTCTTCCTTGCCGCGCGAGGTGATCATGCGCTCGAACTCGGCGAGCTTGGCCATGGCCTCGTCGACGGGTTTGCCCACGATCTCCTCGGCCATGACGGACGTCGACGCCTGCGAGATCGAGCAGCCCACGGCGTCGTAGGACACGTCCTCGACGGTGGTGCCGTCGTCGGAAAGCCGGACGCGCAGCGTCAGCTCGTCGCCGCACGACGGGTTGACGTGGTGGACTTCCGCGTCGAACGGATCGCGCAGCCCGCTGTGCTGGGGGTGCTTGTAGTGGTCCAGGATCACTTCCTGGTACATCGACTCCAGCTTCACTCCCGGCTCCTTTCCTTTGCGGCCAGTTCGTGGCCGATCTTCCTTGCTTTGCGACGCCCGCGTTCCCGGGGCATCACGCGCCGAAGAACTCCTTCGCGTCGCGGATGGCGTCCGCGAGGGCGTCGACTTCCTCCAGCGTGTTGTACAGGTAGAACGATGCGCGCGCGGTGGACTGCACGCCGAGGGCGCGGTGCACCGGCCACGCGCAGTGGTGGCCGACGCGGATGCACACGCCCCGGTCGTCGAGGACCTGCCCCAGGTCATGGGGGTGGATGCCCTCGACCTGGAAGGAGATCGCCGCGCCGCGGTTTTCGGCGGTGTCCGGGCCGATGATGGTGACGCCGTCGATCTTCTTCAGCGCGTCCAGCGCCGCGACGGTGAGCTCGTGCTCGTGCGCCGCGATCGCGTCCATGCCGACGGCCGACAAGTACTTCACCGCCGCGCCGAGCCCGACGACCTGGCTGGTCATCATGGTGCCGGCCTCGAACCGCTGCGGCGGCGCCGCGAACGTCGTCTCCTCCATGGTGACGACCTCGATCATCGATCCGCCCGTGAGGAACGGCGGCAGCGTCTCGAGCAGCTCGGGGCGTCCCCACAGCGCGCCGACCCCGGAGGGGCCGAGCATCTTGTGGCCGGAGAAGGCGAGGAAATCCACGCCCAGCTCCGTCACGTCGATGGGCATGTGCGGCACCGACTGGCAGGCGTCGAGGACGGTCAGCGCGCCGACCGCCTTGGCCCGGCGGACCATCTCGGGGACGTCGGCGACGGCGCCGGTCACGTTCGACTGGTGGGTGAAGGCCACGACCTTGACGGACTCGTCGAGCTCGAGCGAATCGAGGTCGATGCGGCCGTCCGGGGTGACCCCGTACCACTTCAGCGTCGCGCCGGTGCGCCGCGCCAGCTCCTGCCACGGCACGAGGTTGGCGTGGTGCTCCAGCTCGGTGACGACGATGACGTCGCCCTCGCCGATACGGTGCTCCCCCGCGCGCTCGTCGCCGAGCGAGAAGGCCACCAGGTTCAGCGCCTCCGTGGCGTTCTTGGTGAACACCAGCTCGTCGTAGCCCGCGCCGATGAACGACGCGATGGCCTCGCGCGCGTCCTCGTAGGCGTCGGTGGCCTCCTCCGCCAACTGGTACGCGCCGCGGTGCACGGGTGCGTTGTGCTGGGTGATGAAGTCCACCTCGGCCTCGATGACCTGGCGGGGGCGCTGCGACGTCGCCCCGGAATCCAGGTACGTCAGGCGGCGCCCGTCGCGCACGGAACGCGACAGGATGGGGAAATCACCGCGGAGCGAGCGATCAAGCATTGACGAACCGCTCGTAGCCGTGCTCCTCCAGCTCGTCGGCCAGCTCGGGGCCGCCGGACTGCACGATGCGGCCGTCGGCGAAGACGTGCACGTGGTCGGGGCGCACGTAGTTCAGGATGCGCTTGTAGTGGGTGATGATGAGGATGCCGCCGTCGTTTTCGTCTTGGTAGCGGTTGATGCCGTCGGAGACGACGCGCAGGGCGTCGACATCCAGGCCGGAGTCGGTCTCGTCGAGGACCGCGAACTTCGGCTTCAGCAGGTCGAGCTGCAGGATCTCGTGGCGCTTCTTCTCGCCGCCGGAGAAGCCCTCGTTGACCGAGCGCTCGGAGAACGACGGGTCGATCTCGAGGTCGGTCATGGCCTCGCGGACCTCCTTGACCCAGTGGCGCAGCTTCGGGGCCTCGCCGCGCACGGCGGTGGCGGCGGTGCGCAGGAAGTTGGACATGGAGACGCCGGTGACCTCGGTCGGGTACTGCATGGCCAGGAACAGGCCGGCGCGGGCGCGTTCGTCGACCTCCATCTCCAGGACGTTCTCGCCGTCCAGGAGGATTTCGCCCTCGGTGACCTCGTAGCGCGGGTGGCCCGCGATGGTGTAGCTCAGGGTCGACTTCCCGGAGCCGTTGGGGCCCATTACGGCGTGGGTCTCGCCCGACTTGATGGTCAGGTTCACGCCCTTGAGGATCGGCTTCGGCTCGCCGGCCTCGTCGGTCGGCAGAACCTGCGCGTGGAGATTGCGGATTTCCAGGGTGCTCATGGGATGGGCTGTCCTTTTCGTTTCGTCTTCGTCGCTGTTCGCGTCTGTGTGGGGTGTGGCTCGGGGCCGGGGCGGCTAGAAGCCGCCGGTTTCGAGCTCGTGGTCGATGAGCGCGATGAGGCGCTCCCGGATCGACTCCACGGGGATCAGGTTGATGACCTCGTTGAAGAATCCGCGGACGACGAGGCGGCGGGCCACGTCCTCCGGGATGCCCCGCGACAGCAGGTAGAACAGCTGGTCATCGTCGAAACGGCCCACCGTTGCGGCGTGGCCGGCGCCGGCGATCTCGCCGGTCTCGATCTCCAGGTTGGGCACCGCGTCGGCGCGGGCGCCCTCGGTGAGCAGGAGATTGCGATTGAGCTCGTAGGTGTCGGTGCCGGAAGCCTCGGCGCGGATGAGCACGTCGCCCACCCACGCGGTGCGGGCATCGGTCTTGCCGGAGCCCGGCTCGCCCTGGAGCGCGCCCTTGTACATGACGTTGGAGCGGCAGTTCGGCACGGCGTGGTCGACGAGCAGGCGCTGCTCGAAGTACTGGCCGGCGTCGGCGAAGTAGACGCCGAGCAGCTCGGCGTCGCCGCCGGGGGCGTTGAACTTCACGCGCGGGACGACGCGGACCACGTCGCCGCCGAAGGTGGCCACGGAGTGGCGCAGGACCGAGTCGCGGCCCAGCGAGGCGTGGTGGCCGGACAGGTGCACGGCACCTTCGTCCCAGTTGGCGAGGCTGACGACGGCCAGTCGGCCGGCGTCGCCGACGACGAACTCGACGTTGTCGGCGTGGACGCCCGTGCCGCGGTAGTCGAGGATGACGACCGCCTCGGCCTGCTCGCGCACGTCGATGACGATGTGGCCGTAGGAGACGTTGCCCTCTCCCGGGCCGTCGACCGTGACGGTGACGGGTCCGGCGGACACGGCGCCCTTGCCGAAGGTGACCACGGTCGCCTGCTCGAAAGACGAGTAGGCCTGCGCGGCGACGCGATCGGTGGGCGTGCCGGCGCGGCCGAGGCGCTCGTCGTCGCGGCCCACGGTCTCGACGGTGACGCCCTCGGCGTCCGCGCCCTCCACCGTGATGGAGGCGGCGACGGGGTCGCCGGCGGTGCCGTCGTGGAGGCCCGCGAGGCGGCGCAGCGGGGTGAAGCGCCACTCCTCGTCGCGGCCGCGGGGGACCGTGAAGTCCTCGACGTCGAAGGAGGCGAAAACGTCGCCCTTGTTGGCCAGCACCCGGCGCTTATGCTCGGACTGGCCCTCGTTGGTGATAACGCTGGTCATTGGATTAACCGACCGAACCTTCCATCTGCAGTTCAATGAGGCGGTTGAGCTCGAGGGCGTACTCCATCGGGAGCTCCTTGGCGATGGGCTCGACGAAGCCGCGGACGACCATGGCCATGGCCTCCTCTTCCTCGATGCCGCGGCTCATCAGGTAGAAGAGCTGGTCATCGGAGACCTTGGAGACGGTGGCCTCGTGGCCGAGCGTGACGTCGTCCTCGCGCACGTCGACGTACGGGTACGTGTCCGAGCGGGAGATCGTGTCCACCAGCAGCGCGTCGCACTCGACGTTGGAGTGGGAGTGCTTGGCGCCCTTGTTGACCTGCACCAGGCCACGGTAGGCGGCGCGGCCGCCGCCGCGGGCGACGGACTTGGACACGATGTTCGACGACGTGTGCGGCGCCATGTGCACCATCTTCGCGCCGGTGTCCTGGAACTGGCCCTCGCCGGCCATGGCGACGGACAGAACCTCGCCGCGGGCGTGGGGGCCGGTCATCCAGACGGCCGGGTATTTCATGGTGACCTTGGAACCGATGTTGCCGTCGATCCACTCCATGGTCGCGCCCTCTTCGGCCTTGGCTCGCTTGGTGACCAGGTTGTAGACGTTGTTCGACCAGTTCTGGATCGTCGTGTAGCGGCAACGGCCGCCCTTCTTCACGATGATCTCGACGACCGCCGAGTGCAGCGAGTCCGACTTGTAGATCGGC
The DNA here is from genome assembly GCF_012837295.1 of Corynebacterium sp. Classification (GTDB taxonomy): domain Bacteria; phylum Actinomycetota; class Actinomycetes; order Mycobacteriales; family Mycobacteriaceae; genus Corynebacterium. The sequence goes on from NZ_DURI01000254.1 coordinate 15,063, forward strand.
GCGGTGCAGCCCTCGACGTAGTGGACGTAGGCGTCCTCGTCGACGATGATCAGCGTGCGCTCGAACTGGCCCATGTTCTCCGTGTTGATGCGGAAGTAGGCCTGCAGCGGGATGTCCACGTGGACGCCCTTGGGCACGTAGATGAACGAGCCGCCGGACCACACGGCCGTGTTGAGCGCGGAGAACTTGTTGTCGCCGGCCGGGATGACGGAGCCGAAGTACTCGTGAAAGATCTCCGGGTGCTCCTTGAGCGCGGTGTCCGTATCCAGGAAGATGACGCCCTGCTCCTCCAGGTCCTCGCGGATCTGGTGGTAGACGACCTCGGACTCGTACTGCGCGGCGACGCCGGCGACGAGGCGCTGCTTCTCCGCCTCCGGGATGCCGAGCTTGTCGTAAGTGTCCTTGATGTCCTGCGGGAGATCCTCCCACGTCTGCGCCTGCTTCTCGGTGGAGCGGACGAAGTACTTGATGTTGTCGAAGTCGATGGTCGACAGGTCCGCGCCCCACGTGGGCATGGGCTTCTTGTCGAAGATCTCGAGGGCCTTGAGACGCGTGTTCAGCATCCACTCGGACTCGTTCTTCTTCGCGGAGATGTCGCGGACGACGGCCTCCGACAAGCCGCGCTCGGCGGCGGCGCCGGCGGCGTCGGAATCGTGCCAGCCGTACTGGTAGGCGCCGATCGAGTCGATGATTTCCTCGTCGGTTTGCGGTGCCTGCACCTTCGCGGATTCGTTCTGGGCGAGGGTCATTGTCCGCTCCTTTCTGCTGGTGCGTGGGTAGTGACTGGGGTCAGGGGGATGTTCGTCGTGCAAATCCCGTTGCCGTCGGCGATGGTCGCCAGCGGCTGGGTGTGCTGCCCCAGCAGATTACTGACCGCCTCATGTTCGGCGGCGCACAGCTGGGGGAAGTCCTGCGCGACATGGCTGATCGGGCAATGGTGGTGGCAGATCTGGACGCTGCCGGTCGTCTCGCTGACCGTCGCCGCGTAACCGTGGCGGCGGAAAGCGGTGACGACCGCCCCGACGACGTCGTCGAGGTCGGTTTCTCCGCCCACCGGCTCGATGCCGGCGAGGATCTCGGCGACCCGCCGCCGCGCGAACGCGGAAACGGCGGCGTCTCCCCCGGCGTCGCGCAGTGCGTCGAGCGCCGCGGCGGCCAGGGAATCGTAGGCGTGCCCGAACTTGGCCCGTCCTTCGTCGGTGAGACGGAAGGACTTGGCGGGCCGTCCGCGTCCGCGGGGGCCGGTCGACGGCGCGGGGGCCGTTTCGGCGAGGCCTTCGTCGACGAGAATGTCCAGGTGCCGGCGCACTCCGGCGGCCGACAGTCCCAGCTCGTCGGCGATGGTGCCCGCCGAGGCCGGATTGTGTTCGAGCAGCGCGAGCAGGATCCTGCGGCGCGTGTCTCCGTCGCCACCCTTGATGGGCGCATCGTCGTTGGCCATGCCGCTGGTTCACCTCCCGTGTGTTGCGGGGCGGGCGATCGCTTCTGCCCGGCCCGTGAGTGGGTCCGCACCCGGTGGCTTCCGGGTATTAGACAACACGAGTGTTCCGTAAATCGCACCAGATGTCCAACGCCCCCGCCCGGCGTGTCCCGCACCAGCGATGATGGCCGCACCGATCGAATGAACAATGTTCGATCCGGTCGTTTGATAGTCGGATTGCTCGCCCGCGATCGCGGCGGCGGGCCCTCTCCCGGCCGCGGCCGACATCGCTTCTGCGCCACGCCGAACCGGGCCCCGTGCGCCAACGGTTAGACTCTACCCGTGCCAGAGACTCCCCTTCGCGGCGGCTCCGCCCGCTGGATCATCGACGCGTTGCCGCGCATCGGCCGCGCCGGTTCGCGGTCGGCCTCGCTGCACCGCGGCGTCGAGTCTCCACTGGCTTTCCGCGTCGATCACCGGGAACTGCGCCGCTTCACGTGGCTGCGGTGGCTCGGCACGCTCGGCGCGATCCTCGTGATGGTCGGCGGCGTCGGCGCGGGCGCCACGCCGGTGGTCGGCAACATGTTCTGGCAGACGTCCATCGGGTCGATGCTCGGCCGGATGCTCATTTCCACGACGATCGTCACGTTCACCGGAATCGGGATGCTCATCGTCGCCTGGCTCGGCGTCGGCGCATTCGTCGCGGCGGGCGCCCGCACCAGGGTGTCGTCGGTGGATACGGGCATGCTCGTTCGCACGTTCGCGGGGTGGGTCATCCCCCTCATCTTCACCGCCCCGCTGTTCACCCAGGACATCTATTCCTATCTCGCCCAGGGCGCGGTCGTGGATCGCGGCATGGACCCGTATGCAGCCGGCCCCGTCGAACTCCTCGGCGCGGAGGACCCGCTGGCCCGATCGGTGCCGTTGATCTGGTCGAACTCCCCCAGCCCCTACGGTCCAACGGCGATGATCGGCGCGTGGGCCATTTCGGCCGCCACCGGCGACGCGGTGCTGCCGTCGGTGTTCCTGCACCGGATCGTGGCGGTCATCTCGCTGTACGTCGTCGCGTGGGCGCTGGTGCGACTGGCGCTGCGGTGCGGCGTCAGCCCACAGTTCGCGCTGTGGCTCGGCGTGCTCAATCCCCTGACCCTGCTGCATCTGGTCGGCGGCGTGCACAACGAGGCCCTGCTTCTCGCACTGCTCCTGTCCGGCCTGGAGCTGTGCCTGGTCGCGCTGCACGGCAAACCGATCCCGGGAACGCCCGACCAGCCCGTCGAACCCCGCGCACCCGCACTGTCCCGCAGGGGGTGGCTCCTGTTCGCGGGCGGCGTCGCTCTCATCTCGTTGGCGGGCATGGTCAAGGTGACGGGTTTCGTCGCCCTCGGTTTCGTCGGCATGGCGCTGGCCCGGCGCTTCGGCTTCACGACGTTCTCCGTGGTCCGCGCAGCCGCCTGCACCGCCGCATTCGCCGCGGTCACCATCGTTTCCGTGTGCCTGGCCTCCGGCCTCGGTTTCGGGTGGATCACCAGCCAGGGCGGCGCCGCGACGGTGCGGTCGTGGATGTCGCTGCCCACCTTGCTGGGCATCGCCGCCGGTTTCGCGGGCCGCGTGTTGGGCATCGGCGACGTTTCCGAAGCGGCGCTCGCGCTGACCCGGGGCCTGGGCATCCTGCTCGCGGTCGCCTGGCTGCTGCGCATGCTGTGGGCGACGTTCCGCGGCCGCATCCACCCGCTCGGCGGCTACGGGCTGGCCATGTTCGCCCTGGTGCTGCTCTTCCCGGTGGTCCATCCCTGGTATCTGCTGTGGGCGCTCGTGCCGCTGTCGGGCTGGGCGAACCGGTCCCAGTTCCGGTGGGCCGTCGTCGCCTACTCGGCGGTGTTCAGCCTCACCGTCCTGCCCCGCGGGCTGGGTCTGCCGCCGGGCACGGTCGTGCAGATCTATCTCGGTTCCGTGGCCGCCTTCGCCGTCGTCATGGCCGTGGTCTTCGCGGTGTCGTGGCGCACGAAGGTGTTCCGGTTGCGCTGATCGGGCACCGGGGCGAGCCCCGGCCGGTCCGGCCCTCGGGGCGCTCGCCTAGTATGAGCTTTCGTGACCAGGAACATCGACTCCCCGGCGCTGGAGCTGACCGGCGTGACCAAGCGCTTCGGCGACGTCACCGCCGTCGACGGGCTGGATCTTTCCCTCCGGCGCGGCCGCGTCCTCGCCCTGCTCGGGCCCAACGGCGCCGGCAAGACGACCACCGTCGAGATGTGCGAGGGCTTCGTGCGCCCGGATGGCGGCGAGGTCCGCGTGCTGGGTCTCGATCCGATGCGGGACACGGACGAGCTGCGCTCGCGAATCGGCATCATGCTGCAGGGCGGCGGGGCGTATCCGGGCGTCCGGGTCGGCGAAATGGTCGAGCTCGTGGCGTCGTACTCCGCCGATCCGTTGGACGTGGATTGGCTTCTCGACGTCGTCGGCCTGTCCCGTCACCGACGCACCTCGTATCGCAGGCTGTCCGGTGGCCAGCAGCAGCGGCTGTCGCTGGCGTGCGCTTTGGTGGGGCGGCCGGAGCTGGTGTTCCTGGATGAACCCACGGCCGGCCTCGACGCGCAGTCGCGGCTGGCGGTGTGGGATCTGGTCAATTCGCTGCGGCGCGACGGCGTCACGGTCGTGCTCACCACCCACTTGATGGACGAGGCCGAAGCCCTGGCCGACGACGTGCTGATCATCGATCGCGGCCGCGCCGTCGCCTCTGGCACGACGGCCGACATCACGGCCGGCACCTCGACGCAGGCCGCGGTCCTCGAAGTCGATCGGGCCATCGACGCCGAATCTCTGGCAGCGCATTTGCGCGGAGCCGGCGGCGACGGACCGGAGATCGCGGTGGAGTCCACCGGCCCAAATCGCTACCGGGTCACCGGCGCCGCCAGTCCCCGCGGGATCGCCGCGATGACCGGTTGGTGCGCCGACCACGACGTCCTGGTCTCCGAATTGCGCGTGGCCAGGCGAAGCCTCGAGGACGTGTTCCTCGACATCACCGGCCGAGAGATGAGGAACTGACATGGCCCCCACGACCCGGTTCCCGGAGGGCACCTTCGCCCCCGCCCCGAAGCGCGCGCCGATGGGCCGCGTGCTGGCTTCCCAGACCAAGCTGGAATCGACGCTGATTTGGCGCCACGGCGAGCAGATGCTGCTGACCATGATCATCCCGTTGGCGATGCTCGTCGGCTTCACCCTGGTGCCGGTGCTCGGCCGCGAGGATCCGATCATCACGGTGTTTCCCATGGTGCTCGCCGTGGCGACCATGTCGTCGGGTTTCACCGGCCAGGCGATCGCCGTCGGCTTCGACCGCAGGTACGGCGCGCTCAAACGCATCGGCGCTTCCGCGCTGCCGAAATGGGGGATCATCGCGGGCAAGGCGGCTGCCGTGGCGATCATGGTCACGGCGCAGTTCCTCATCTTCTCCGCGGCCGCGCTCGCGCTCGGCTACCGCGCGCCCGTCACCGCGTTCCTCCTGGCCTACGTGGTCACGATGATCGGCACGACCGCCTTCACCTCGATGGGACTGCTCATGGGCGGCACTCTGGGCGCGGAGCTGATCCTCGGGCTGGCCAATCTGATCTGGTTCATCCTGCTCGGCGCGGCCACGTTCGTCGCCGTCGGGCCGGAGCTCGGCGACGGCGCACGGATGGCCCTGTCGGTGCTGCCGTCGGTGGCGCTCACCGAGTCTCTGATAGCCGCCTTCGACGGCCGTTTGGCCTGGTTCCCGCTCGCGATCCTCGTCGCCTGGGGCGCCGTGTGCGCCATCGCGGCGACACGTCTGTTCAGGTTCGAGGCCAAGGGGGATTAGCGAACCCCGGGGGGTAAGGTGGGAAGGCGTGAGCGACGCCGACCGTAAACTCCCCCTGTCCTTCCTGCCTCTGCCGACGATCGCCCAACAGCGGGTGATCGCCCTGCTCGTGCTCATCGCCCAGGCGGGCATCGCCGTCACCGGCTCGATCGTCCGCGTGACCGGCTCCGGTCTCGGCTGCGACACCTGGCCGCAGTGCCACGAGGGCAGCTTCACGCCGGTTGCGGGCGCGGCCCCCTGGATCCACCAGGCCATCGAGTTCGGCAACCGGTTGCTGACTTTCGTGCTCGCCGCGCTGACGCTGATCATGTTCCTCGCCGTGCTGCGGGCCGGGCGGCGCAAGGCCATCCTGTGGCTGGCGTTCCTCAACGGCCTGGGCATCATCGTGCAGGCCGTCATCGGCGGCATTTCGGTGCTGGTCGACCTGACCTGGTACTCCGTCGGCCTGCACTTCCTGGCCACCATCGTCCTGGTGTGGCTGGCCGGCATGCTCTACGTCAAGGTGCAGGAACCCGACGACGGCCATCCCGTGCGCATCTACGCCAAGCCGCTCCGCGATCTCGCCGGGGCTTCCGCTCTGGCGCTGACCGCGACGCTGGTCACCGGCACCATGGTCACCGGCGCCGGCCCCCATGCGGGCGACGCCTCGATTTCCCCGGAGGACCGCCTGCAGCTGCCGATCATCGAGCTGTCCCACGTCCACGCGGGCTTCATGTACCTGTACCTCGGCATGTCCATCGGCCTGGTCGTCGCGCTGATCGCCATGAAGGCGGACCAGGGGCTGCGCAAGTGGGGCTGGTGGCTGGTGGCGCTGATCCTCGCCCAGGGCGCGGTCGGCATGGTCCAGTACTGGGCCGGCGTCCCCGAGGCCCTCGTGCCGGTCCACGTGGCGGGCTCCGTCGCGCTGACGGCGGTCACCGCCGTGCTGTGGCAGCTGGGTTGGCGCCACGCGGGCGGCACCGCCACGGCCACCGGTTCTCCGGCCGGGGATGCGGAGCACAATTCCGCCAAGGCGAAGGTCGCCGCCTAACGCCCTGCCGGTGCGCGGCACGCGCCCCGCTCCCGAGCCTCGGGCTGCGGCGCCCCGCCGGTAGTCTGGCCGCATGCGCGGAATCATCATCGAGTCCTTCGGCGGCCCCGACCACCTGATCTTCCGCGAGGACCTCCCCGACCCCGTCCCGGGCACCGGGGAGGTCCTCGTTTCGGTGGACGCGGTCGGCGTCAACTTCACCGACGTGTACCAGCGGGAGGGCATCTATCCCCGGCCGCTGCCGTTCACCCCCGGATCGGAGGGAGTCGGCCGCATCATCGCGCTCGGCGAGGGCGTCGTGGGAGACGCTGCCGACGACGCCGCAACCGCCGACGACGCCGATGCCGACGGCGCCTGGTCGGTCGGCGATCGCGTCGCGTGGTGCAACGCGCCGGACTCCTACGCGGAGCAGGTCGTCGTGCCCGCCGACTCGCTCATCGCGATGCCCGACGGCATCCCCGACGACGTCGCGGCCTCCGTTCTGCTCCAGGGTCTGACCGCCCATTTCCTGGTCCACGACGTCGGTCGGCTCTCCCCCGGCGATACGGTCCTGCTCACCGCCGGCGCGGGCGGCGTGGGGCTTTTGCTCACGCAGCTCGCCGTCGCGGCGGGCGCGCGGGTCGCTTCGGTCGTGTCCTCGGACGCGAAGGAGGAATTGGCCCGGGAGGCGGGCGCGGACCTGGTCCTGCGTTACGACGACGATTTCCCCGCCCGCATCCGCGATTGGACCGGCGACGATTCCCCGTTCGGCCCCGGCGCCGACGTCGTCTTCGACGGGGTCGGCGCGGCCACCTTCGACGATTCGCTGCGCTGCGCGCGCGTCCGCGGCCTCGTGGCGCTCTTCGGCGCCGCTTCGGGGGCGGTCCCGCCGATGGACCCCCAGAAGCTCAACGAACACGGCTCGCTGTCCCTCACGCGCCCCCACCTGCGCCACTTCATCCGCGATCGCGCCGAACTCACCGCCCGCGCCGCCGACGTCCTGGGGCGCATCGCGGACGGCACGCTGCGGGTCCGCGTCGGGGACCGCTTCCCGCTTGCCGACGCCGACGCGGCGCATCGGGCACTGCAGGCGCGGTCCACGACGGGATCGGTGGTGCTGGTGCCGTAGGCGTCGTCAAGCACGGGCCCCGCAACGCGAAAACCCTCCCGCGACCGCCATGGTCCGGGAGGGTTCGCGCGTGAAGGGGCTAGAAGCCGAGCATCTCGGCGACGGTCCGCAGGCCGAGCACCGCATCGACGGACAGGCCCACGCACACCAGCGCGAGGTAGTTGTTGGACAGCAGGAACAGCTTCATCGGCTTGATCTCGCCGCCGGCCTTCACCGACTTGTGCAGCGCGATGGCGCCCCACATGAACCAGACGCCCGCCAGGACGGACACGACCAGGTAGACCCAGCCGGTCGCGGGAATGAGCAGGAACGTGGTCAGCACCGTGGCCAGGGTGTAGGCGATGATGCGCACCGTGACGTACAGCGGCGGGCGGACCACCGGCATCATGGGCACGCCCGCGGCCTCGTAATCCTCGCGGTACTTCAGGCCCAGCGCCCACGTGTGCGGAGGCGTCCAGAAGAAGATGACCAGGAACAGGACGATCGCCTGCCACCAATGCAGCCACCCCGTGACGTCCGGGGCGTTGTCCGTGATCACGGCCCAGCCCACGAGCACCGGCATGCAGCCGGCGGCGCCGCCCCACACCACGTTCTGGTCCGTGCGGCGCTTGAGCCACATCGTGTACACGAACACGTAGAACGCGATGGTCAGGAGGATGAACACGCCTGCCAGCAGCGAATCGCACAGCAGCCACAGCCACAGGAAACTGGCCACGGTGAGCACCGAACCGAAGATCATCGCGTTGCGGTTGCTCACCGACTGGCGAGCGAGCGGGCGCTTGCGCGTGCGGTTCATCACCTTGTCGATGTCCGAATCCGCGACCATGTTGAACGTGTTCGCGGCCGCGGCGCCCATCCAGCCGCCCACCAGGGTGAGGAGGATGAGACCGACGTGGACCTTGCCGCGATCGGCCTGCAGCATCGCCGGAATCGCGGCGACCAGAAGCAGCTCGATCACCCGGGGCTTGGTCAGAGCCACGTACGCCTTGACGGTGTCCAGCAAAGGGGTTCCTCTCACATGAGTTGAAGCTCCAACCCAATCGGTCGGATGGGACGGGCGAAAAGTTCCCGGTCCTTCTGCGACGTCACGGAAATCTCCGGGCTCGGCGGCGCACGGGGCACCGATGGTCCGGACCCGGCAATGGTAGCGCCTGCCGCATGCCCCGGTGGGCACCGGGGGCGCGTGCCGCCACGTGAGTTGCGTCGCGGAGCCCCCTCCCGAGGCTCGCGCGGGCCCGGCGGCGACTCCCCGGGGCCGGAACCGGTGCCCGCAAGTTGCCAATAGTTCCCGCGCGAGTGGCCCCGGAACCGTCCGGTGTTCGGCCTACAATGAAACGGAAATCATTCGCGAGCGAGAATCAGGAGCTTTCACCGTGACCCTCTCCCCCGAGCTGCAGGCCCGCGTCGTGCGGAATTACCCCTCGGACTGGACCGACCTGGACACCCGGGCCGTCGACACCGTCCGAGTGCTGGCCGCCGACGCCGTGCAGAAGTGCGGGTCCGGCCACCCCGGCACCGCCATGAGCCTCGCGCCGCTGGCCTACACCCTGTACCAGCGCGTGATGCGACTCGACCCGAAGAACCCGAAGTGGGCCGGCCGCGACCGGTTCGTGCTCTCCTGCGGCCACTCCTCGCTGACGCAGTACATCCAGCTGTACCTGGCCGGTTTCGGCCTGGAGCTCGACGACATCAAGGCCCTGCGCACCTGGGGCTCGCTGACCCCGGGCCACCCGGAGTACGGCCACACCGACGGCGTGGAGATCACCACCGGGCCGCTGGGCCAGGGCCTCGCCTCCGCCGTGGGCATGGCGATGGCCGCCCGCCGCGAGCGCGGCCTGTTCGACCCGGAGGCCCCGGCCGGCCAGTCGCCGTTCGACCACCACATCTACGTCATCGCCTCCGACGGCGACATCCAGGAGGGCGTCACCGCCGAGGCCGGTTCCATCGCGGGCACCCAGCAGCTGGGCAACCTCATCGTCTTCTGGGACGACAACGGCATCTCCATCGAGGACGACACCACCATCGCCTTCACCGAGAACGTCGCCGACCGCTACCGCGCCTACGGCTGGCAGGTCATCGAGGTCGACGGCGGCGAGGACGTCGCGGCGATCGAGCGCGCCGTCGAGGAGGCCAAGGCCGACACTCAGCGCCCGACGTTCATCCGCGTCCGCACCGTCATCGCCTACCCGGCCCCCAACGCCATGAACACCGGCGCCTCGCACGGCGCGGCGCTCGGCGACGAGGAAATCGCGCTGATCAAGAAGGAGCTCGGCTTCGACCCGGAGCAGACCTTCGAGGTCTCCGACGAGGTCATCGCGCACACCCGCGCCGTCGCCGACCGTTCCGCCGAGGACCGCGAGGCCTGGCAGAAGTCCTTCGACGAGTGGGCCGAGGCGAACCCGGAGGGCAAGGAGCTGTTCGATCGCCTCACCGCCGGCGAGCTGCCCGAGGGCTACGCCGACGAGATGCCGTCGTGGGAGCCGGACGCCAAGGGCGTGGCCACCCGCAAGGCCTCCGAGGCCGCGCTGCAGGCCCTGGGCAAGACCCTGCCGGAGCTGTGGGGCGGCTCGGCCGACCTCGCCGGCTCGAACAACACCGTGATCAAGGGCGAGCCGTCGTTCGGCCCGAAGGAGATCACCACCGACACGTGGACCACCCACCCGTACGGCCGAAACCTGCACTTCGGCATCCGCGAGCACGCCATGGGCTCGATCCTCAACGGCATCGCCCTGCACGGCGGCACCCGCCCGTACGGTGGCACGTTCCTCATCTTCTCCGACTACATGCGCCCGGCGGTCCGCCTGGCGTCGCTGATGGACATCTCGCCGCTGTACGTGTGGACGCACGACTCCATCGGTCTCGGCGAGGACGGCCCGACGCACCAGCCGATCGAGCAGCTGGCCACCCTGCGCGCCATGCCGGGCATGACCACCCTGCGCCCGGCGGACGCGAATGAGACCGCCGCCGCGTGGGTCGCCGCGCTCGAGGGCCCGGCCGGCCCGAAGGCCCTGGCCCTGACCCGCCAGAACGTCCCGGTGCTCGAGGGCACCAAGGAGAAGGCCGCCGAGGGCGTGCGCCGCGGCGCCTACGTCCTGGTCGAGGCCGAGGGCGGTGCCCCGGACGTCATCCTGATGGCCACGGGCTCCGAGGTCCAGATGGCCGTCGAGGCCGCCGAGGTGCTGGCCGGCGAGAGCGTCAAGGCCCGCGTCGTCTCCGCCCCGTCGCTCGACTGGTTCGACCAGCAGGACGACGAGTACCGCGAGTCGGTGCTCCCGAAGTCCGTGCGCGCCCGCGTGTCCGTCGAGGCCGGCATCGCGATGCCGTGGCACAAGTACTTGGGCGACGCCGGCCGCGCCGTGTCCATCGAGCACTTCGGCGCCTCGGCCCCGTACCAGCGCCTGTTCGACGAGTTCGGCATGACCACCGAGGCCGTCGTCGCCGCGGCCCGCGAGTCGCTCGCCGCCGCCGAGTAGCTTCCCGGCGCCGCGGGGTCTCCCCGGCAGTTCGTTCCCGCCGCCCCGGTCGCCTCTCGCGCCGGGGCGGCTTCTGCTTGGCGACGCTAACGTGGGAGCCGCATGGGCGTCGTCAAGCAAGGAGCGGCGAGCTCGGAGAAGCGCGGGCGCGAACCGCAACCGGCGCCAACGCTTGTAGATCACGAACACATCCGAATACTGAAACCGAAGACGAACAAGGAAATGGAAGGGCAACGATGACCAATCCCAATCTCGATGCACTCGCCACCGCCGGCACCTCGGCGTGGCTCGACGATCTCTCCCGCCAGCGACTCGACGGCGGTGAGCTGAAGTCCCTGGTCGACGAGTACGCCGTGGTCGGCGTGACCACCAACCCGGCGATCTTCTCCTCCGCCATGACCACCGGCGACGCCTACGACGCGCAGCTGCGCGAGCTCGCCGCCTCCGGCGCCGACGCCGCCGAGACCGTGTTCACCATGGCCATCGACGACGTCCGCCGCGCGTGCGACGAACTCGCCGACGTCTCCGCCCGCACCGGCGGCGCCGACGGCCGGGTCTCCATCGAGGTCGATCCCCGCTACGCCGACGATTACGACGAGACCATCGCGCAGGCGCGCCAGCTGTGGGAGCGCGTGGGCAAGTCCAACGCGATGATCAAGATCCCCGCGACCGACGCTTCCCTGCCGGCCGTGTCCGACGCGCTCGCCGACGGCATCAGCGTCAACGTCACCCTCATCTTCTCCCTCGAGCGCTACCGCCAGGTCGTCGACGCCTTCATCACCGGCATCGAGCGCGCCAAGGAGAATGGGCGGGACCTGCCGCAGATCCACTCCGTGGCCTCGTTCTTCGTCTCGCGCGTCGACACCGAGATCGACAAGCGCCTCGAGGCCATCGGCGGCGAGGCCCTGGAGCTGCGCGGAAAGGCCGGCGTCGCCAACGCCCGCCTGGCCTACGCCGAGTTCGAGAAGGCCTTCGGCGACGACTCCGAGCGCTGGGCTCCGCTGTCGCAGGCCGGCGCCAACGCGCAGCGCCCGCTGTGGGCGTCGACCGGCGTAAAGAACCCGGATTACCCCGCCACCCTCTACGTCACCGAGCTGGCCGGCCCGCACACCGTCAACACCATGCCGGAGAAGACGCTGCGCGCGACCGCCGACGCCGACCTCGACGGCGTGACCGACACCCTGTCCGGTTACGGTGAAGAGGCTCAGCGGACGATGGACGAGATCTCCGCGGCCGGCATCGATCTCGACGACGTCTTCGCGGTCCTGGAGCGCGAGGGCGTGGAGAAGTTCGTCGACTCCTGGCAGGAGCTGCTGGACTCCATCGACGGCCGGCTGCGGGAAATCCGCGGCTAGTCGCCCGATCCTCGGCGGCGGCGCCGGCGGGACCACGCGGTTCCGCCGGCGCCGCCGATCACCCGTCTTCGCCCCCATCCCTCTCCGAAAGAACTTCAGTGACCTCTGACATCTCCGGCGCCATCGCCGACGATTGGACCAATCCCCTGCGCGACCCGCAGGACAAGCGACTCCCCCGCATCGCCGGCCCCGGCGGCATGGTCATTTTCGGCGTCACCGGCGACCTGGCCCGCAAGAAGCTGCTGCCGGCCATCTACGACCTGGCCAACCGCGGCCTGCTGCCCGCGTCCTTCGCACTGGTCGGCTACGGCCGCCGCGAGTGGTCGAAGGAGTACTTCGAGAACTACGTGCGCGAGGCCGTCGAGGCCGGCGCCCGCACGCCGATCCGCGAGAACGTGTGGCAGCGCCTGGCGGAGGGCATCCACTTCGTCCAGGGCACCTTCGTCGACGACGAGGCCTTCGATCGCCTGGCGGACAAGCTCGCGGAGCTCGACGCCTCGCGCGGCACCGCCGGCAACTGGGCGTACTACCTGTCCATTCCGCCGGACAACTTCCCGGACGTGTGCCACCAGCTCGATCGCGCCGGCCTGGCGCAGGCGGGCGAGGAGAATTGGCGCCGCGTGGTCATCGAGAAGCCGTTCGGCCATGACCTCGAGTCGGCGCAGGAGCTCAACCAGATCGTCAACTCGGTGTTCCCGGAGAAGTCGGTGTTCCGCATCGACCATTACCTGGGCAAGGAGACGGTGCAGAACATCCTGGCCATGCGCTTCGCCAACCAGCTGTTCGACCCGCTGTGGAACTCGCACTACGTCGACCACGTGCAGATCACCATGGCGGAGGACATCGGCCTGGGCGGCCGCGCCGGCTACTACGACGGCATCGGCGCCGCCCGCGACGTGATCCAGAACCACCTGCTCCAGCTGCTGGCTCTGGTCGCCATGGAGGAGCCGGTCGCCTTCACCCCGGAGGAACTGCAGGCCGAGAAGATCAAGGTCCTGCGCGCCACCGAGCCGGTGCGACCGCTGTCGAAGACCACGGCGCGCGGCCAGTACTCCGCCGGCTGGCAGGGCAGCCACTACGTCAAGGGCCTGCGCGAAGAGGAGGGCTTCGACCCCGAGTCGACCACCGAGACCTACGCGGCGTGCACCCTGCAGATCAATTCCCGCCGCTGGGCGGGCGTGCCGTTCTACGTGCGCACGGGCAAGCGCCTGGGCCGCCGCGTCACGGAGATCGCCCTGGTGTTCAAGTCGGCGCCGCACCTGCCGTTCGCCGACACCATGACCACGGCGCTCGGCCAGAACGCGATGGTCATCCGCGTCCAGCCCGACGAAGGCGTGCTCATGCGCTTCGGTTCGAAGGTGCCGGGTTCGACCATGGAGGTCCGCGACGTCAACATGGACTTCTCCTACTCGGAGTCGTTCACCGAGCAGTCGCCGGAGGCCTACGAGCGGCTGATCCTCGACGCGCTCCTCGACGAGGCCAGCCTCTTCCCCACCAACGAGGAAGTCGAGCTGTCGTGGAAGATCCTCGACCCGGTCATCGACTACTGGGGCAAGCGCGGCCAGCCCGACGAGTACCCCGCGGGCACGTGGGGGCCGGCGTCGGCCGACCGGATGCTCGAGCGCGAAGGCCGCACCTGGCGCCGTCCCTGACGGGCGGGACAGGCGAAACAGGTACCAGGAAAGGAATCACCGTGCCAATGATCATCAATCTGCCCGACACCGACACGCGGGTCATCGCCCGCCAGTTGGTGACCCTCCGCGAGACGGGCGGCATCGTCACCACCGGCCGCGTGCTCACGCTCATCGTGCTCGCCCAGCGCGACGATGACCTCGAGTCCATCATCAAGGCCGTCAACAACGTGTCCCGCGAGCACCCGGCGCGCGTGCTGGTGCTCGTCGCCGGCGAGCCGCGCGGGGGGAACCGCCTGGACGCCGAACTCCGGTTGGGCGGCGAAGCGGGTGCCGCGGAGGTCGTCGTCATGCATCTGGAGGGCGAGGTCGGGGCGCACCCGGAGGCGATCGTCACTCCCCTGCTGCTGCCGGACACCCCGGTGGTGGCGTGGTGGCCGTCGACGCCGCCGCAGGTGCCCGCCGCGACGCCGATCGGCCAGATCGCGCAGCGCCGCATCACCGACTCGCTGGCGGATCCGGACGCCAACGCCGTGTACACGCGTCGCACCGGCTACACGCCGGGCGATTCGGATCTGTCGTGGTCGCGCCTGACGGCGTGGCGGGGCGTGCTGGCCTCGGCGCTGGATTTCCCGCCGCACGGCAAGATCACGTCGGCCCGTATCGAGGGCCCGGGCGAGGATCCGTCGGTGGATCTCGCCGCCGGCTGGCTCGCCGATCGCCTGGCCGCGCCGGTGCTGCGCGTGGTCACCGATGAGCCGGAGGTGCCGCTCGACGCCGATGGCGCGGCCAAGCCGCCGGTGACGAAGGTGACTCTGGTCCGCCGTGGCGACGAGGGCGAGTGCACCGACGTCGTCGTGGAGGTGGAGAACGCTTCGACCGCCTGCGTGACCATCACGGGCCGCCCGTCGTTCAAGGTGGCGCTGTCGCGACGCACGACCGTCGATTGCCTGGCGGAGGAGCTGCGCCACCTCGACCCCGACGCCGCCTACGCCCGCGCCCTGCGCGGTTTGGGCCGCATCCGCCGGATGACCATCGAGGAGGCCGAGCAGCGCGAGACCGAGCTTGACGACGGCCCGTCCGCCGCCGTCCGCCCTTCGTCTTCCGCGACCGTCCACGACCCCGAGGAGTCTTCCCGATGACCGAAAGCGCCCCCGCGCCCGAGTTTTCCCGCCACGCCGACCAGGACGCCCTGGTCGAGGCCGCCCGCGCCCGCTTCGTCGACGTCGTCACGGCGGCGCAGGGCGATGACGGGATCGCCCGCGTGGCCGTGACCGGCGGCGGCGCCGGCATCGGCCTGTTGGCCGCACTGGCAGCCGACTCCGGTGGCGTCGATTGGGGCCGCGTCATGGTCTTCTTCGGCGACGAGCGCTTCGTGCCCGAAGAGTCCCCGGACCGCAACGTCGGGCAGGCCCGGGAGGCCCTCTTCGATCACGTGGACATCCCCGAGTCGTACATCTTCCCCATCGCCCCCTCCGGCGGCGCGTACCTCGAGGATCCGGTCTGCGCGGCCGACGCCTACGCGGACATCCTGGCCATGCACGCCCCCAATGGCTTCGATCTGCACCTGCTGGGCATGGGACCCGAGGGACACGTCAACTCCCTGTTCCCCCACACCCCGGCCATCGCCGAGACCGAGCGCACCGTCGTCGAGGTCCGCGACTGCCCGAAGCCCCCGCCGACCCGCGTCTCCCTGACGCTGCCGGCGGTCAACGCCAGCGAGCGCGTGTGGCTGCTCGTCTCCGGCGAGGCCAAGGCCGAGGCGGCCAAGGCCATCGCCGATGGCGCCGACCCCGCCGACTGGCCCGCCGCCGGCGTCCGCGGCGTCTCCGAGACCATCGTCTTCGTCGACGAGGCCGCGGCGTCGATGCTGTAGGCGAAGTGAGCTCTCGCGTCGGACGCGAAAACGGGCCCGGGCGGTGAACACCGCCCGGGCCCGTTTCGTCGTGAAGCGGAAGTCCGTGGAACCCCTACCAGTTGAAGGCCTGGAACAGGCCCAGCAGCACGATCGACGCCAGCCACAGGATGGCCGTGATGATGGTGACGTAGTCGAGGTTCTTCTCCACCACCGTCGAACCGGAGAGGTTCGACTGCATGCCGCCGCCGAAGAGGCTGGACAGGCCGCCGCCCTTGCCCTTGTGGAGCAGGACGAACAGGGACATCAACACGGAGGTGATGACCAGGACGATCTGGATGGCGAGGTACACGCGCACTTCCCTACGGATCTCGACGTTGAAGCAGGTGGATTGTGGGGCGGGTCCGGCTACGGCCGAACCCGCGATCAACTGACCAGGATACCGCACCGGCCGCCGGCCGCGCAGCCGACGGTCCGGCGCGTCCGCGAAGTACGGGTGGCCGGTGTCGGCGGGGCGGGGTCCGACCCAGTCGGAGTCGGCTGGAGTCGGCTGGAGCGGACCGGCCGCCCGGCCTAACCGGAGTTGCGCAGCGCCGTCGCCAGGCCGTTCATGGTCAGCTG
Source organism: Corynebacterium sp. (assembly GCF_012837295.1). Lineage (GTDB taxonomy): Bacteria > Actinomycetota > Actinomycetes > Mycobacteriales > Mycobacteriaceae > Corynebacterium. Next base: position 31,388 of record NZ_DURI01000254.1, read on the forward strand.
GATGCCCCGGCGCACCTTGTCGCGGGCGTCGCCGGCACGGTAGCGGCGCAGCATCTCCAGCTGGATGGCGTTGAGCGGCATGAGGTACGGGAAGCGCATGTCCACCGAACGCGCCAGCAGAGGGTTGTCCTCCAGCAGCGACGAGTAACCGGTGACCTTCATGAACATCTCCAGCGTCAGCTCGTACTCCTCGCGAATGCGGCCGAAGATCCGGTCGGCGACCTCGCGGTCGGAGACCAGGTCGGCGTAGAGCTTCGCCAACGCCAGATCGGATTTCGACATGACCTGCGCCATGTTCGACAGCACCGACTCGAAGAAGGGCCAGGAGCGGTTGAGCTCGCGGAGCTCCTCCAGACGCGAACCATCCTCGTCGTCGCCAATCCACTCGCGCAGGGCGGTGCCCACCCCGAACCAACCGGGGACCATCGACCGTTGCTGCGACCACGCGAGCACCCACGGGATGGCGCGCAAGTCCGAGATCGACGTGGTCTGCTTGCGCGACGACGGACGCGAACCGATGTTGAGGCTGCCGATCTCGCCGACCGGCGTCGAGGTCTCGAAGAATTCGATGAAGCCGGGATCTTCGTGCATCAGCGCCGAGTAGGCGTCGCGGGAGCGCTCCGAAATCTCGGACATCACCTGGTAGGCGCGATGTTGGTCGTTGAAGTCCTCCAGATCCAGCAGCGTCGATTCGATCGTCGCGGAGACCAGGGCCTCCAGATTGCGGCGGGCCGCGACCGGATGGCCGTACTTCGCGGAGATGATCTCGCCCTGCTCGGTGATGCGCACCGACCCCTGCACCGCGCCCTTCGGCTGGGCGAGGATCGCGTCGTAGGAGGGGCCGCCGCCGCGGCCCACCGTGCCGCCACGGCCGTGGAACAGGCGCAGGCGCACCCCCTCTTCACGGGCGGCCTTGGCGATGGCGGTCTCGGCATCGTAGAGCGCCCAGTTCGCCGCGAAGTACCCGCCGTCCTTGTTGGAGTCCGAGTAGCCCAGCATGACCTCCTGGAGGTCGCCGCGGGACGCGACGTAGCGGCGGTAGAGCGGGACGTCCCACGCCTCGCGCAGCACGGAGGCACCGGCCTGCAGATCCTCGATGGTCTCGAACAGCGGGATGACGTCGACGGTGCCGCCGGGGACGCCGTCCTCCACGGAAATGAGGCCAACCTCCTTGAGCAGGATCATCGGCTCGAGCAGGTCCGAGACCGACGAGCACATGGAGATGATGCAGTGCGGGACGACCTCGGGGCCGTAGGCCTCGACCGCGTCCGCGGCGGCCCGCATGATGCCCAGCTCGCGTTCGGTGACCTCGGACAGGGTGACGCCGCGCGGGATGAGCGGCCGGGCCGAGGCGAGCTCGGACAGGAGGATCTCGACGCGCCGGCGCTCGGGCAGGGACCGGTAGTCCTCCGCGACCCCCGACAGCCGGAACAGCTCGGTGAGGATGTCCTCGTGGCTCTCCGAGTTCTGGCGCAGGTCGAGGGAATACAGGTGGAAGCCGAAGACGTCGGTGGCGCCCTGAATGTCCGCCAGCCGGTGATCGGCGATGAGGTCGTCGTGGCTGCGTCGCAACGATGCCTCGACGATGTCCAGGTCCGCGCGCATTTCCGCGACGGACGAGTACGGCTCGTGGTCCGACCAGTCCCCTTCCACCACGGACTGGCCGAGGCGAGAGATGGCCGTGGCCGCCACGCGGCCGCGGATCCCGTGGACGGCGCGGCGGTAGGGCTCGTCGACCCGGTTGGGGACGTCATTCTGTCCGCGGTTGGCCAGCTCCACCAGATCCACCGACACCTGGGTGAGGCGGTCGGAGAAGCTCAGCTCGCGCTCGAGCGAATGGAGCTGCTTGACGTAGTGGCGCAGGATCGTCGCCGCGGCGCGGTCCGTCGCGTAGCGCACGACCTCCTCGGTGACGAACGGGTTGCCGTCGTGGTCGCCGCCGATCCAGGAACCCATGCGCACCACCGGGGTTTCGGGCACATCCGGGCCGCCCAGTTCGCGCATCGCGGCGACGACGTCGCGGTTGAGCTTCGGCACCGTCTCCAACAACGACAGCTGGTAGTAGCGCAGGCCCACCTCGACCTCGTCACGGATGTCGGGGCGATTCATGCGGATCAGCGCGGTCTGCCAGAGCGTCATGATGCGCCGGCGGATCTCCAGGTCCAGCTCCTCGAGTTTCGCGTCGGTCCGCGCCGTGCGCGGAGAGTCGAGGATCGCGTGGCGCTCCCGCATCGAGGACCCGATGTGCTTCTGAACGTCGAAAACGGTGCGGCGGCGGGTCTCCGTCGGATGGGCGGTGAGCACCGGAACGACCTCGGCCGCGTTCATCATCGCCGACAGCTCGGCACCCGGGACGTGCGCCTCCCGCAGCTTCTCCCACGTCGCCTCGAGCGTGGAATCGCGCGGCGGCTCGCCGGCGTCCAGCCCCAGCTCGAGAAGGCGCTCTTCGTGGAGGTCCTCCGCGAGGTTCGCCAGCAGCGCGAAGTGCGTGAAGGCGCGGATGATCGGGGTGGCCTCCGCCGGATCGATGTCGCGGAACAGCCCGGTCAGCTCATCGATCTCCGACTCCCCCCTGTGCAGGCGGAATGCCGTCCGGCGGGCGTTCTCGACCAGATCGAAGACCTCGACGCCCTCCTGTTCCCGGATCACGTCGCCGAGGATCCGGCCCAAATGCCGGATGTCGTCGCGCAACGTTTCGTCGCTCGTCTTCTTCGTGCCCTGGTCCACCATCGTCGAATCTCCCATCATGTCGGGTACCGCATCAGCGTCGTAAAGCCGCTCACAGTGCGAAACGCCCCGGACCAACGATGGAACGTTGCCGGGGCGTGACGTCTGCGGCGCGGGCCGGCCGAGTTACTTGACCGCGTCCGCGGCCAGGGCGGACAGCTTGGCGAAGGCCTCGCCGTCCAGCGACGCACCGCCGACCAGGCCGCCGTCGACGTCGGGCTGGCCGACGATGTCGGCGACGTTCTCCGCCTTCACGGAACCGCCGTAGAGGATGCGCATGTCCTTGGCCAGCTTCTCGCCGCCCAGCTCGGCGACGGTCTCGCGGATGGCCTTGCAGACCTCCTGCGCGTCCGCGGAGGACGCGACCTTGCCGGTGCCGATGGCCCACACGGGCTCGTAGGCGATGACGACCTTCTCCAGGTCCGCCTCCGACAGGCCCTCGAGCGAGCCCTTGACCTGCTCGACGACGTGCTCGACGTGCTTCTCGGCCTCGCGGACCTCCAGCGGCTCGCCGACGCACACGATCGGGGCCATGGAGGCCTTCAGCGCGGCCTTGGCCTTCTTGGCCACCAGCGCGTCATCCTCGCCGTGCATCTCGCGGCGCTCGGAGTGGCCGACGACGACCCAGCGGCAGCCCAGCTTGGACAGCATGGCGGCGGAAATCTCGCCGGTGTACGCGCCCGAGTCGTGAACGGAGACGTCCTGCGCGCCGTAGGTCACGGCCAGCTTGTCGCCCTCCACCAGGGTCTGCACGGAACGGATGTCCGTGAACGGCGGGATGACCGCGACGTCGACCTTGTCGTAGTACTCCTTCGGCAGGGCGAAGGCGAGCTTCTGCACGACGCCGATGGCCTCCAGGTGGTTGAGGTTCATCTTCCAATTGCCGGCGATGAGGGGCTTGCGAGCCATGGTGGGTGTCACTTCCTGAGGTGGTTAAACGAATTGGGGGGTGCGGGCGGCGCGGCGTTCGCGCGCGCCGCCCGCGGGTGGGCCGGTGCTAGGACTCGAGCACCTGCACGCCGGGGAGGTCCTTGCCCTCAAGGTACTCGAGGGAGGCGCCGCCGCCGGTGGAGATGTGGCTGAAGCCGTCCTCGTCGAGGCCGAGGGTGCGCACGGCCGCGGCGGAGTCGCCGCCGCCGACGACCGAGAAGCAACCGTTGTCGCGGGTTGCGTCGATGATCGCCTGGGCGACGAAGCGGGTGCCGTTGGCGAAGGCGTCCATCTCGAACACGCCCATCGGGCCGTTCCAGAAGACCGTCTTGGTGTCGGCGAGCTTCTCGGCGAAGGCCTTCGCGGACTCCGGTCCGACGTCCAGGCCCATCCACCCTTCCGGGATGGCGTCGGCGGCGACGACCTTGTGGTCGGCGTCGGCCGCGAACTCGGAGGCGACGACCACGTCGGTCGGCAGGACGATCTGGTCGCCGTACTTGTCCAGCAGGTCCTTGCAGGTGTCGATCATCTCGTCCTGCAGCAGCGAGTTGCCCACGGAATGGCCCTGCGCGGCGAGGAAGGTGAAGCACATGCCGCCGCCGATGATCAGGTAGTCGACCTTCGGGGCGAGGGCCTCGATGACCCCGAGCTTGTCGGACACCTTCGAGCCGCCCAGCACCACGGCGTAGGGCTTCTCGGGGGTCTCGCCGACCTTGCGCAGCACCTCGAGCTCGGACTGGACCAGGCCGCCGGCGTAGTGCGGCAGCTTCTTGGCGACGTCGTACACGGACGCCTGCGCGCGGTGGACCACGCCGAAGCCGTCGGACACGAACGCGCCCTCCGGCACCAGGGCCGCGAGCTCGGCGGCGAAGGCCTCGCGCTCGGACTCGTCCTTGGAGGTCTCGCGGGCGTCGAAGCGGATGTTCTCCAGCAGCAGGACGTCACCGTCGGTCAGGCCGTTGGCGCGCTCGTGGGCGTCCTCGCCGGACACGTCGCCGGCGACGGCGACGTAGCGGTCCAGGCGCTCGGACAGCGCCTCGGCGACCGGCGCCAGGGACAGGTCCGGGTTGACCTCGCCCTTCGGGCGGCCCAGGTGGGCGGTGACGACGACCTTGGCGCCGGCGTCGGACAGGGCCTTCAGGGTCGGCACCGACGCGTCGATGCGGCCCGGGTCGGTGATCGAGCCGTCCTTCAGCGGGACGTTGAGGTCGGAGCGGACCAGGACGTAACGGCCCTCGACGCCCTCGTCGAGGAGATCCTGCAGGGTCTTGACGGTCATTTCGTTGCTTCCTTCGTTTGATAAAGCCCCAGGGCCGGGGTGCGCCCGCGGGCACACCCCGGCCCTGGGGTCGTGGGTGAAACGGAGAGCTTAGAGGCGCTCGCCGACGTAGACGGAGAGGTCGACGAGGCGGCAGGAGTAGCCCCACTCGTTGTCGTACCAGGAGACGACCTTGACCTGGTCGCCGATGACCTTGGTCAGCGGCGCGTCGAAGATGGAGGAACGCGGGTCGCCCTCGATGTCCTTGGAGACGATCGGGTCCTCGTTGTAGCCCAGGACGCCGGCCAGCGCCTCGGACTCGGCGGCCTTCTTGATCGCGGCGTTGACGGCCTCGACCGAGACCTCCTTCTTCGCGGTGAAGGTGAGGTCGGTGACGGAGCCGGTCGGGGTCGGGACGCGCAGCGCGTAGCCGTCCAGGACGCCCTTCAGCTGCGGCAGGACCAGGGCGACGGCCTTGGCGGCGCCCGTGGAGGTCGGGACGATGTTCAGGGCGGCGGCGCGGGCGCGGCGCAGGTCCGAGTGCGGGGCGTCGTGCAGGCGCTGGTCACCGGTGTAGGCGTGGATGGTGGTCATCAGGCCACGCTCGATGCCGAACTCGTCGTCGAGAACCTTTGCCATCGGGGCCAGGCAGTTGGTGGTGCAGGACGCGTTGGAGATGATGTTGTGCTTCTCCGGGTCGTAGTCGGTGTGGTTCACGCCGACGACGAAGGTCGCGTCCTCGTTCTTGGCCGGGGCGGAGATGATGACCTTCTTGGCGCCACCGTCGATGTGGGCCTTGGCGGCCTCGGCGTCGGTGAAGAAGCCGGTGGACTCGACGACGATGTCGACGTCGTTCTCGCCCCACTTCAGGTTCTTCGGATCGCGCTCGGCCCACGCGATGATGCGCTTGCCGTCGACGGTGATGGACTCGTCGTCGTAGGTGACCTCGGCGTCGAGCTTGCCCATGATCGAGTCGTACTTGAGCAGGTGGGCCAGCGTCTTGTTGTCGGTCAGGTCATTGACCGCCACGATCTCCAGGTCGGCGCCCTGCGCGACCGCAGCGCGGAAGAAGTTGCGTCCGATGCGACCGAAGCCGTTGATGCCTACACGAACCGTCACGATGATCTCCTCCAAAGGAATCGGCTAAGAATTGCCCTTTGGCCCGTGGTCCGGGCCAACTGGTTCACTTAGGAATTGTACGTGTGGTTCCGCCGATCCGCAGGGGTGGAATGCCCGATTCAAGTGAGACGCCTCACCAACGGACATGTCGTGCCCGGAACATGCCCGTTTGGGCCTGATCCGGTGCCAAGGAGGGGATTCGGGGATGGGCGTCGCCGGTTGCCCCGGTGGAATGCCGGGTGCGCGGGGGTTGCTTTGCGACGCCGCCCCCACCCGGCTCCGGCCCCTATTCCTCGTCGAAGAGGTCGTCCGTGACGACGGAGGACGTGTCGGGGATGCCCGTGTCCGCCGCTCGGCGGTCCGCCATGGACAGCAGGCGGCGGATGCGCCCGGCCACCGCGTCCTTCGTCATCGGCGGATTGGCCAGCTGGCCGAGCTCCTCCAGCGACGCCTGGCGGTGCGCCACCCGCAATTCGCCGGCGGTGACCAGGTGTTCGGGGACGTCGTCGCCGAGAATCGCCAGCGCACGCTCGACGCGGGCGGCGGCCACGACCGCGGCCCGAGCGGACCGGCGGAGGTTGGCGTCGTCGAAGTTGGCCAGGCGATTGGCGGTGGCGCGCACCTCCCGGCGCATGCGCTGCTCTTCCCACTCCAGGCGGGTGGTCTGCGCGCCCATGCGCGTGAGCAGCGCGCCGATGGCCTCGCCGTCGCGGATGACCACCCGGTCTCCCCCGCGCGTCTCCTTGCTCTTGGCGGCGATGCCGAGACGCCGGGCGCAGCCCACCAGCGCGAGCGCGGCCTCCGGGCAGGGGCAGGTCACTTCGAGGGCCGACGACCGGCCCGGCTCCGTGAGGGAGCCATGCGCGAGGAACGCTCCGCGCCACGCGGCCTCGGCGTCGAGGACGGTGCCGCCGATGACCTTCGGGGGCAATCCGCGCACGGGGCGGCCGGAGCGGTCGACGAGGCCGGTGCGGCGGGCGAGGTCTTCCCCTCCGTCCGCGACGCGCACGATGTAGCGGGCGGACTTGCGCAGCCCGCCCGGGCTGAGCACCTGCAGTTCGGGTTCGTGGCCGAAGAGCGAGTCGATCATGCCGCGCAATCGGCGAGCGACGGCACCCGAATCGAGTTCCGCCTCGATGACGATGCGCCCGGCCACGAGATGGAGGCCACCGGCGAACCGCAGCATCGCGGCCACCTCCGCCGACTGCGCGCTCTCCTGCTGGACCGGCACGCGCGCCAGCTCGTCCTTCACCTTGGGCGTCAAAGCCATGGGGCCAATCTCCTCACATCGGCGACCCGTTCGCCGTGCACGGCAGTTTAGCCGCCCCGCTCAGCGGGCCAGCAACTCCCCCAGCGCGGCCGCCACCTTCACGGGATCGTGCCTTTCGGTCCAGCCGCCGTCGTCGTCGAGCTCCCGCACGTCGGCGTAGACGACGTCGGCCGACAGAGTTGCCGCGGCCCGCTCCAGGTACCCGCGCTCGGACGTGCCGCCCATCGTCGACTCGTCGACGAGGATGGTGTCCAGCTGCAGGTCGGGCGCGTGCTGCGCGAGCATGTGCACGTGCCGCTCGGAAGAAAAGCCGGCGGTCTCCCCCGGCTCCGACGACAGATTGAGCACGACCACGCGGTGTGCCTCCGTGTCCCGCAGGGCCTGCACCAGCTGGGGCACCTGCAGATGCGGAAGCACCGAGGTGAACCAGGAGCCGGGGCCGAGCGTCACCATGTCGGCGGCCATGATCGCCTCGATGGCATCCGGCGTCGCCGGCGGCTGTTCCGGGATCAGGCGGATGCGGCGCACCTGGCCGGGCGTCGTGGCCACGGCGACCTGGCCGCGGACCGGACGGACCACGCGGGCGTCGTCCTCCAAGCCCACTACCTCCGCCTCGATGTCCAACGGCCGCGGGGACATCGGCAGCACGCGGCCGCAGATGCCCAGCAGGGAGCCCACCTCGTCGAGGGCCTCGACCTCGCTGCCCAGCACGCTGGTCAGTCCCGCGATGATCAGGTTGCCCACGGCGTGGCCCGCCAAGGCGCCGGTGCCGCCGAAGCGGTGCTGCAGGACCTCCTCCCACAGCTTGCCGCGCTCGTCCTCGGCGGACAGCGCCGCCAGCGCCATGCGCAGGTCGCCCGGCGGGATCTGTCCCAGCTCGCGGCGGAGACGCCCGGAGGAACCGCCGTCGTCGGCGACGGTGACCACGGCGGTGACCTCGTCGGCGATGCGCCGCACGGCGCGCAGGGTCGCGAACAGGCCATGGCCTCCGCCGAGGCTCGTGATGGCGGTCATGGGAACAGACTCCTCTGGTGTCGAATCGGGTGACGGTGCGAAAAAGGTCCGCGCCCGGTCAGTCCCTTTCGATGTCGCGGTGGATGACGTTGACGTCGATGCCGTTGAATTCGCCGAGCCTGCGCCCCAGGGCCTCCGACATGGCCACGCTGCGGTGGTGGCCGCCGGTGCAGCCGATGGCGATGGACATGTGGTTCTTGCCCTCGCGCCGGTACCCGGGGAGGATGACGGATATCAGCTGTTCGACCGTGTCCAGCCAGCGCGGTGCGGCGTCCTGCTCGAGGACGTACTCGGACACCGCCCGATCGGTGCCGCGCCCGGAGCGCAGCCCCGGCACCCAGTACGGGTTGGGCAGGAACCGGACGTCGAGCAGCAGATCGGCGTCGCGCGGAGCGCCGTGCTTGAAGCCGAAGGACTGGATGGTCACGCGCTGCCCGCGCGACGAGGGATCCGAGAAGTGGACCTCCAGGGCGCGCCGCAGATCGTGGACCGACATCTTCGAGGTGTCGAGCACGAGGTCGGACATCGCCTTGATTGCCGAGAGCATGCGGCGCTCGCGCTGGATGCCCTGCGTCAGCGTGCCGGACTCCTGCAACGGGTGCGTGCGCCGCACCGAGTCGTAGCGGGCGATCAGCGTGTCGTCGTCGGCGTCGAGGAAGATCACCATCGGCCGCCGGCCGGACTCGTGCAGGCCGTCGAGGACCTCGCCGAGCGATCCCGCGAACGCGCGCGACCGCACGTCGGTGACGATGGCCAGGCGCTCGACGGGCGAATCCGCCTCGAACGACAGCTCGACCATGCGCATGATGAGCTCGGGCGGGAGGTTGTCGGCGACGTACCAGCCCATTTCCTCGAGCACGGCGGCGGCGGTGTTGCGGCCCGACCCGGACATTCCGGTGATCAGGACCAGTGACGTGTCGGGGTCTGCCGCGCCGGCGTTGACGTTGGTCATGAGCCCCAGCCTACGTGCGATCGCCGTGCAGCGCCGCGTGCACGGACTCGGCCAGCGCCGGCCCGAAACCGGGCACCTCGCGGATCTCGTCGACGGTGGCCTGCTTGAGTTTCGCCACCGATCCGAAGTGCTTGACCAGTTCCGACCGCCGCTGCGGGCCTAGCCCCTTGATGCCGTCGAGGGCCGAGGACCGCATCCGCTTCGACCGCTGCTGGCGGTGGTAGCCGATGGCGAACCGGTGCGCTTCGTCGCGGATGCGCTGCATCAGGTACATGGCCTCGGAATTGCGCGGGAGGATCACGGGTTCGTCGTCGCCGGGGACCCAGATCTCCTCGAGCCGTTTCGCCAGCCCGACGAGCGTCACGTCGGTCACGCCGAGTTCGTCGAGGACCGCCTGGGCGGCGGCGACCTGAGGTGCGCCGCCGTCGACGATGAACAATTGCGGCGGGTAGGCGAACTTGCGCCCGCTCACGGATTCCTCCGTCACGCTTTGCGACGCCCCGTCGCCCTCCCCCGCGGCCTCTTCCTCGAACATGACGGATTCGTCTTCGGGCACCGCCAACTTGTCCTCGGCATGGCGGCGGAATCGACGGCGCACGACCTCCGCGATGGACCCGACGTCGTCGGAACGCCCGTCGCCGGCGGCGTCCTTGATCCGGTACCTCCGATAGTCGACCTTCCTGGGCAGACCATCCTCGAACACGACCAGCGAGGCCACGACGTCGGTGCCCTGGATGTGCGAGATGTCCGTGCACTCGATGCGCAGGGGCGCTTCGTCCATGAACAGGGCGTCGCGGATGCCCTCGAGCGCCTGCGAACGCGCGGTGAGGTCTCCGCTGCGCTTGAGCTTGTGCTGCGCCAGCGCTTCCACCGCATTGCGGTGGACGGTTTCCAGCAACGCCTTCTTGTCGCCCCGCTGCGGCACCCGGACGTCGACGGCGCTGCCCCGGATCCCCTGCAGGAACCCGGCGACTTCCTCCGCGTCGTCGGGCTCGGTCTGCACGAGGATCTCGCGGGGCACCGCTTCCGCGGCCCCTGTGGACTCGTCGCCGTCGACCTTCGCGTGTTCGGCGGCGTCACCGTAGAACTGGGTGAGGAACGTCGACAGCAGCTTGGGCAGCGCCGGATCCCGCCCGTCGTCGGGCAGGGGGCCGGTCTCCGAATCGCCGGACTTCTCCACGACCCAGCCGCGCTGACCATGGATGCGGCCGCGGCGCACGTGGAAGATCTGCACCGCCGCCTCGAGCTCGTCGGAGGCGAAGGCGATGAAGTCGGCGTCGGTGGCGTCGCCGAGGACCACGGCCTGCTTCTCCATCACCTTCTCCACCGCCGCCAGGTCGTCGCGGATCTTGGCGGCCTTTTCGAAGTCGAGGTCCTCGGCGGCGGCGTTCATGTCGCGGCGCAGCTGCGCGGTGAGCGGGCCGGTGTGGCCGGCCATGAAGGAGACGAAGCCGTCGACGATCTCCCGGTGCTCGGCCGCCGACACCCGGCCGACGCAGGGCGCGGAGCATTTGTCGATGTACCCGAGCAGGCACGGGCGACCGAGCTGCTGATGGCGGTTGTACACGCCCTTGGAACAGGTGCGCGCGGGGAACACGCGGATCAGCAGATCGAGCGTCTCGCGGATCGCCCAGGCATGGGAGTACGGGCCGAAATAGCGCACGCCCTTGCGGCGCGGACCGCGGTAGACGAACATCCGCGGGATCTGCTCGCCGATGCTGACGGCGAGCATCGGGTAGCTCTTGTCGTCGCGGTACATGACGTTGAACCGCGGGTCATAGCGCTTGATCCAGGTGTACTCGAGCTGGAGCGCCTCGACCTCCGTCCGCACGACGGTCCAGATGACCTTCGAGGCCGACTGCACCATCTGGCGCGTGCGCGGGTGCAGGTTCGCGACGTCCTGGAAGTAGTTGGACAGGCGCGCCCGCAGGTTCTTCGCCTTGCCGACGTAGAGGACCCGGCCGCCGTCGTCGAGGAAACGGTAAACGCCCGGCTCGACCGGGATTGTCCCCGGCGCCGGGCGATACGTGGAGGGATCCGCCATCAGTCTTCCGGCATGTGACGGTCCTCGAGTTCGCGGAAGCGGCGCACGGCCTCGACGACGGAGGCGCCGTCGCGCGACTGCAGCGCCCACATGGGCACGAACTCGAATTCGGGCAGTTCCAGGCGGGCCCACCGGGCATCCGACGGGAAGCTCAGGCCATGGACGACGTCCCACGGGTAGAACCGGGCGCCCAGGAAATTGCGGACCTCGACGCCCCGGTCGTTGACGCGGACCCGCGGGCGCAGCATCAGCAGGCACGCGGCGGAGATGACCAGGCCGAGGATCGGGAAGGCGAGCACGTCGATCGGGGTGACCTGTGCGCCGGTGTCGCCGACGTCGACGACGAAGCCCATGAACAGGTGCACCGCCATCACGACGGCCACGGAGGCCCAGGCCCAGATCTTCATGGTCCGGGACGTCACCACGAGATCCCAGCGGGAATCGGTGCGGTCGGCGGTCTTGTTGTCGCTCACGTGATTCACTCCTCGCCCAGGGCGCGCAGCAATGCCGCGGTGTGGAGCGCGGCGATGGTGGCCTCTCGGCCCTTGTCCTCGACCGATCCCGGAGCACCGGAGCGGGCCACGGCCTGCTCGTGGGTGTCGCAGGTGAGCACGCCGTTGCCGATCGGGGTGCGCTGGTCGAGCGAAATGCGGGTCAGTCCGTCGGTCACGGAGTCGCAGACGTACTCGAAATGCGGGGTGCCGCCGCGGATGACGCAGCCCAGGGCGACCACCGCATCGTGGTCGTCGGCGAGCGCCTGCACGACCACCGGAAGCTCCAGCGCCCCGACGACCGTGTAGTCGCGGACCATGGCGCCGGCCTCCTCGGCGGCGGCGATGGCGTTGGCGCGGAGTTGGCCCGTGATGTCGGCGTTCCAGTGGGCGGTGATGATCGCGACGCTCATCCCCTCGGCGTCGGGCATCTCGATGTCGGGCAGTCCGGCTCCGCTCACTTCTTCTCCTTCTGATCGCCTTCGCCACCAATGTAGTCGGACAGCCACGGGAGGTCATGCCCCATCCGCTGCTGCTTGGTGGTCAGGTACCGCACGTTGTCGGCGTTGACTTCCACGGGCACCGGCACGCGACGGCTCATCTCGAGCCCGTAACCGCCGAGGCCCGCGCGCTTGGTCGGGTTGTTGGTCAGCAGCGCCATGGACCGCACGCCGAGGTCGCGGAGGATCTGCGCGCCGGTGCCGTACTCGCGTGCATCGGCCGGCAGGCCGAGCTGGAGATTGGCGTCGACGGTGTCCGCGCCCTCGTCCTGGAGGTGGTACGCCTCGAGCTTGTGCATCAGCCCGATGCCCCGGCCCTCGTGGCCGCGCATGTACAGGATCACGCCCCGGCCGGCGGCCTGGACGATCTCCATGGACTTGTGCAGCTGCTGGCCGCAGTCGCAGCGCCGCGACCCGAACACGTCTCCGGTCAGGCACTCGGAATGCACCCTGACCAGGACGTCGGATCCGTCGTCGGAGGCGGGATCGCCGACGACCAGCGCGACGTGCTCGACGCCGTCGACGAGGCTGCGGTAACCCACCGCGCGGAACTCGCCGAAGTCGGTGGGCATGCGGGTCTCGACGACGCGCTCGACCAGGTGCTCGTGGCGGCGGCGGTATTCGATGAGCTGCTCGATGGAGATCAGCGCCAGCCCGTGCTCGTCGCAGAAGCGGCGCAGCTCCGGGGTGCGGGCCATGCCCGTGGGATCTTCCTCCGAAACGACCTCGCACAGCACGCCGGCGGGGCGCAGGCCGGCCAGGCGAGCGAGATCCACCGCTGCTTCGGTGTGGCCCGCCCGGGTGAGCACTCCGCCCTGCATCGCGCGCAGCGGCACGACGTGTCCGGGCCTGGTGAACTCCGCGGCCTCGGAGTTGGCGGCCGCCAAGCGCTGAATGGTGTAGGCGCGGTCGGACGCGGAAATGCCCGTCGAGCCGGTCGCCGCGTCGACGGTGACCGTGTACGCGGTGCCGCGGACGTCTTCGTTGCGCGCGACCATTGGCGGAAGACCCAGGCGATCGCAGTCGGCGCCGGTCAGCGGCGCGCAGATGTACCCCGAGGAGTACCGCACGGTGAAGGCCACCAGCTCCGGCGTCGCCAGTTCGGCGGCGAAGATGATGTCGCCCTCATTCTCGCGGTCTTCATCGTCGACGACCACCACGGCCTTGCCGGCGGCGATGTCGGCGATGGCCCGTTCCACGCTGTCGAGTTCAATCACG